>NZ_JANDHW010000002.1:300000-391045 GCF_024330105.1 Coprobacter tertius | reverse complement strand
CGATACTGTCTTCTACTTTCGGTAACGATTTACTATCCCCGTAGGTAGAACTGCTCGCAGCATAAACAAAACGTTTGACTCCGGCATCGCGAGAGGCGATTAACATATTCAAAAATCCCGTAATATTGGTCTCATTCGTTGTCAGCGGGTCTTTTATCGATCGGGGTACCGAGCCTAAAGCCGCTTCATGAAATACATATTCCACACCTTCTACCGCTTTACGGCAATCCGCCGGATTGCGGATATCTCCTACCACCAAACGAAAACGTTCCGGATAGTCCTTTAGCATCGGTAAAAGATTCTCGATATGGCCCGTCGTAAAATTATCCAGACAGACAACTCTCTCACCTTCTTTCAATAATACTTCACACAGGTTGCTCCCGATAAAGCCGGCGCCTCCTGTTACTAATATAGTTCGCATGTTTTTTTGATTTTCATATAACCCGGCACATTCAAATACCGATATCGATTTGATCGGACAAAATATGCCTATTTTAATGAGGAAGATTTTTTACACCTTTATAATATTCCAATAAATATAACCGATACCTCATCCGGGCATCGAATAAAAATTACATCCGCTCTATAACCTCTACCAAAGACGGATGTAAACTCGCAGTAGCGACTGCCATCACTCCTTCTATAGCAACAACAACCCGCAATCCACGTTTAATACGTACAAACCGACCCTCTACACCTTCCCATATTCCCCCTTTAATACGTACCCGGTCGCCTTTCTTCACAGAAACTTCGGTAGGGGTAAGATACATCAATTGTTCATCATAAGTTCCGGCAACAGCAATAAAATCCTGCATTTGCCGATCGGGAATAACCAAAGGCTCGCTACTTTTATATTTCATTATATAGCGAATGGGAAAAGCCGATAAGGTATCTGATTTTATAATATCGATATCAGATTTCGCAGCATGTACAAAAATGAGATTATGTATTACCGGTACCAATTTTCTATGTTTCTGACCGTTAATCTCCCTATCTTCATAATGCATCGGAACAAAGTTTTCGATTCCGACAGAATCAAGATATTCTTTAAATTTCATCTCCCGGCTATAAGTTACCCGCAATGGAAACCAGAATATTTCGGAACTTTGCACCATGCCATATCAAATAAAACCTACCCAAAAGAACATTCCTCGGGGACACCGGAAAAATTATTTTTCCGGTCAATCGAGTTTCGGTTGCCTGATTTACAATAATATTTCAACTCGAATTCCCCTTTCTATTACAGAAACGGGAACTGAAACCGTCACAAAGATATAAATATTTGTATTTATTGTTGTTATAAAAGCGAAATATTATGTATAGATTTTTTTCATTTGTTTATATCTCACTGATTATAAATATTATGCTTTTCGTTTTTAAAACAGGTGGTTATTTATATAATTATAAGTATAAATATAACTGTGTAATATGCTTATATATTAGATTTAAATTTGATACGTTTTCAATTTTATACCTGAATTTATGAAAGAAGGAAATATTTTGTATTTGAATTTATAAATAAATTAAAGTGTCATTAATTATTAAGGAACAATTATATTAAAATGTTGACTGATAAATAATCATGATAATACCATACCTTTATTCAGTGTAAATGATTATGTCCTGTTTCTGTAATAGAAAGAGGATATCCTTGATCTACCGTTTTTCGAAAATTACCTACTTACACAATAAAAAATTCATATACATTCGAGACAAGAAAGTATTCTCGAATTTGCATTATCGATCATAGAAGCATCCAAAGAAGCCAAATATATTTTAGTCATCGTTTCCGATGTATGTCCCATGCCTGCACTGATAACAGACAAAGATATATTCATATTACGGGCAATTGTAGCCCATGTATGTCGGGCTACGTATGATGTTAACGGGATTTCAAGACAAAGCATATCCGATAATTTTTTCAACTGTTTATTATAATAACTCCTTTTATTCTGATACTGTTTATATGCTTTATCCTCGTCTTTTTCGGTAATAATAGGTAACAAATATTCAGAATAAGAAACTTTATGGGCATAACGTTCTAAAATTTCTTTCATACAATCCTCAAGTTTTACCTCCATAAGACAACCCGTTTTTCTACGCGTATAACGTATAAAACCATTTCGAACATTACTCTTTTTAAGAAAGGCCATATCGACAAAAGCAATTCCCCGCATATAGAAACTAAACAAAAACAAGTCTCTTGTAAATGACAAAGAAGAGCAACAGGAAAGATTAAGCCTGATAAGCCTTTTAATAACCGATTCTTCTACAGCCCTTTTTCTTGTTTTATCTATACCGGTATATACCGATTTAAAAGGGAAATGTTGAGTGGTTAACCCAAGATTTACGGCTTTATTATATACCGAACGAAGTTGACGCATATAAAACGAACGAGAATTACGGGAAACCTCTTTTTTTCTGAGCCACCTATCGTATATTACCATCAATTCCCCGGTAATTGCGGTAAACGGGAGCATATCGCAACCTATAAATTCGATAAAACTATTTCTTGCTCTCATATAATTTTGGGCTGTACCCCAATGCCCTTCAGTCCTCAATACAGAAATACATCCGTCTATAAATGAAAAAAAAGACATTTCAGATAATAATCTGTTATATTCACGATAAACATCATCAACAGTATATCTACTCTTATTCTCGATAAATCGGCAAACAATTTTTTCGAGAAGATCCCTTTCAGCTATTACAAAGCAACGTATTTTTCCGATATAATCCTTACGTTCACCCGCATCGATAATAATATCCCGTATTTCATTATCCCATTCGTTTTCAAAAAGCACATAATTTGATTTCATTCGTAAATGAAATTGCTCATGCTTTACTAAATAATAAATACTCCCCTCTTTACTCTGACCGGAAAATTTCCGGAATTCCACTTCTACAATCATCATACTTTCATTAATTATTATCCTATTTTTTTAGGTTGAAAAAACAAAAAAAGAACGGAAAATTCTTCATTTCCCATTCTTTTAATTTTTCGGACATCTCCAATAAAATTCAATCGGATTATAATCTATTGAAAATTCTAAAACAATAACGACATTTATTGCTCTAAAACTAAGCCGGTATCGATATTCACAGTATATACAAAAAAACTTTGTGAATTGTCTTCAAAAGTCACTGTCAGCTTTAACTTCCACTCCGATGTACTTTGATCGAGAATCGTTAAATTCTGCCTATATCCATAAAGAGGAAAAGGACTTTTCAAAAAAGATTTCCAAATAAATTTCTGCTCTTTATAATTATATCGGGACATATCTCCGGGATACACAAATATTCCATCTTCTAAAGAAACCGGGATTATTCTCTGATGGGGTAATATCGTTTTATTCTCTTTTCCCTGATCGTAAGTATCATAGATAAGATCACCATCATTATCGTAACAACATCCCGATAAAAAAAATGTACCTTCATACCAATTAAGGACACCTCCACCCGTATAAGAGACTTTCTTTTCACTTGTCCCATTATAAAAAATACAAGGCGACGGAAAACACGTATTTTCATCCTTATCACAAAAAATAACAATCGCTATAAAACCGTTATCCTTTTTAGAGAGATTACTTATTTTTACCCCATTCAAAATATATTCTCCATACTCACCGTTATAAAGAAATTTCTTTTGATTTTTTTCTGTTACATCAGAATCCTCCCATTCAAACAATTTCTTCTTTCCATTCCTCTCGATCATGCACATCCATAAATGATCATTTTTTAATCCGGCAAACTTGAGAGTATCTCCAGGAGAGCAACGCCTACAATCGATTTTTTCATATTCCGATATATATTCCGAAAATAATTCATCATAAATTCCCCACCCTTTCATATACAATTTTTCATATTTTATTTCTTCTTTTTTACACGCTATAAAAAAAATCGGAAAAATAATAATTAAACTCACCAATTTCAATCTTTTCCCCACCTTCACAGCTCTATTCATTAAAATATAATGCTTATTATCTGTATTTCTCATAAATATAATTAATTAAATAATATCACCTGTAATTAAAGTAAATAATATATAACAGAAAATTAATAGTATAATATTGATAAACAGCGTCTTTAGATAATTATCTTTCTAAAAATAACGGGCTAAAATCATACTCACGATACATATTAAAATAATGCTGATAACCTATAGCAAAAATATCCATAGCAACAATTCTATACCGCTATTTACAAAGTGTCCCTGCGCATCTATTGCATACCATATGCAAAAACAATATAAAAGGTTAGGCAAAAAAATTAATCATGTAAAAAAGAAAACGCCAAAGTATTTTCCCGTAAAAAGCAATTAATCAACAATTACCCTCCTAAATCCTATTGTAAGGAATACATCACCTTTAAGCCAATAATTTTAAATATTCATCATTATTCACAAAATAAATAAAAATATCGATTAAATAAAAATTTTAACTATTTTATTAATATATTTTTCGACATATATAGTCCATTATTACTTTTATATAGATTAAAAAAACGGTCATTCCAATAGTTTTAAGTTGACAGACATTATCCGGTAATCCCTATTAGACTTATTAAAAAAAAAATTCTTCATACGCACCGGTTTCACAATATATGTATCTGATATGCATTTAAAATAACTTTTATTCTATCTCCTATTCTACATGAAAAAAATTTTGTTAACTTGCAGAAGTTTGGCATATTATTTGAACTTATAGAAAAAGTAAATGTTGTAAAACTAAAGTGATAACAGCATTTATTACCATAAAAATATCACGCATAATAAACTTATCCGTATGACTTCCAAAGAAATAAAGAATAGACAAAAAAAAATATACAACCTCCTTACCGACAGAAGACTGAAAGAGGCATTCGGCATATTGTCCGAACTGATCGCAATTCTTCAAGATGGTCATATTTCAGATAAACTGAACGAAATAGAAACGTCGTATAAATACATGATACGCTACATGCTCGATGGGTTTAACGATCCTGAAAGAAAAAAAATATACGACAAGCTGGTACTTTCTACATACAATCTGACAGATCTGGTAACCGAAATTTTGCTCGAAAAAGAATCGGGAGACTTTTATTACAGTAAAAAAAGATACCAGAATATACAACCTCCGGGCTATCTGCAACGATGCTTCGAAGAAGTTGATAATGCTATAAACAACCTGTCTTTAAACAGCTTATTGGAAGATAATGAAAATAATGATGAAGAAAAATTCCGACTCAAGCAAGAAACCGAACATACCGGACTCGAATTATTTACTGCCATAATGACAAATTATCCGACAAACGAAACCGATTATCAAAGTATTGGCAATGCTATCAATGAACAGATATTTCCGGTACAAACGACCTGTCTTATCATTTCGGCACTCACATTAAATTTATTACACCGTTACGATGAGAAAAAATTGCATATTTTACTCGACGGCTACTCGTCACCGGCGGAAGAAATAAAGCAAAGAGCTTTATGCGGTGCACTCATCATAATTTATATGTATAAAGAGCGACTGGCGTTGACACCTTCGATTGCCGAACGTATAGAATCTTTAAAAGAAAATTCGAACTTCTGTACCGATTCGAGAAACATTTTTCTGCAATTTATCAAAAGCCGTGAAACGGAAAGGATTTCCCGAAAATTTACCGAGGAACTATTACCTGAAATGATGAAAATAAGTCCGTCGCTATATAAAAAAATTAAGCCTGACGAACTGATGAGCGATATAAATTCACTGGAAAAAAATCCCGAATGGCAAGAAATACTCGATGAGGCAGGGATTACCGACAAATTGAAAGAATTAAGCAATTTACAGATGGAAGGAGCTGATGTCTTCATGAGTACATTTTCTAATCTGAAATCATTTCCTTTTTTCTCGGAAGCCGGGAACTGGTTACTTCCTTTTTCGACCGATCATACATCTCTACGGAATATTTTTAACAGTGGAGAAGGAAGCGTTAGTTTTAAAAGCATAATAACATCATCTCGTTTTCTTTGCAACTCAGACAAATACTCATTTTGTTTGAGCCTTACACAGGTACCTGATGCCCAGCGAAAAATGATGATATCCCAATTCAGCAACGAAGGTTCCGAAATGGAAAACATCGAAAAGGAAGAAGCAATGCTCACAGCTAATAAAAAGGGCGAAAATATTTCTAATCAATATTTACAGGACCTTTACCGGTTCTTTAAGCTTTTTCCCCGGAAAAACGAATTTTCCGACCCATTTGCTACCGATCTTAATTTGCTGCATGTTCCCATACTCGAATCGATTTTTTCAGGAGAAGAAAGCTTACGGCTCATCGGGGAGTTATATTTCAGAAAAGATTATTATACCGACGCTCTCGAAATATTCAACATACTGGCTGAAAAACAACAATCAAGCAGCGAATTATATCAAAAAACAGGATATTGTTTGCAAATGATCGGCGACCACGAAAAAGCGCTCGAAGCTTATCTAAAGGCAGAAATGATTCATCCCGACAGTGTTTGGACATTACGACGCATCGCACAATGTTACCGCAATCTTAAGAAACCCGAGATGGCTCTCGAATACTATCACCGGGTAGAGAAGCTTCGCCCCGACAATTTATCGGTAGAACTCAACATAGGGCACTGTTACCTTGAACAAAAAGATTACGGGGCTGCTTTGAGGCATTACTTTAAAGTCGATTATCTCGACCCGAAAAGTACGAAGGCATGGCGTCCGATTGCATGGTGTTCATTCCTTATCGGAAAAAGTGAGCAAGCACGCCGCTATTACGAAAAGATACTCGAAGACAAGCCTTCAGCACTCGATTTTATGAATGCCGGACATGTAGAATTCGCATTGGGAAATATACGTAAGGCAATTGAATATTACCGAAATTCGATCACCCTCGAAGACGGTGATATGAAAAAATTTATGCAAAATTTCAAACAAGATACACCTGAACTTATCGATGCGGGAATATCTTCCAACGATATTCCCATTTTACTCGATCAACTCATGTACAGTATTACCGACTAAAAGATACGGGTCAACGGCTACCCAAATCATCGTATAATTTCTGGAGAAAAGCTTTGCCCGCCAATTCGCTTGCGCTTGCATTGGCTCCTTTCAAGAAGATTGCTTTTCCGGCTTCATTATCATAAATGACCTGATTATCGGCATCAAGGAAACCGAAGCCGTCTTTAAAAGTATAATAAGCGAATTTCCGTTGAACCGGATCGGCCATATTTTTGCTGAACGTAAAGTCATCGTAAGGTAATCCGAGTTGTCCGAGTAATGTCGCAGCAATATCTATTTGAGAACCGTATTCACTAACTACACGAGGTTTACTAACAGCACCACCCGTCCATATCATAGGGATATAATGACGTAAAATATCCGATTCCTGAATTCCGACAGGATAACGCATAGCATGATCGGGCACAAAAATTACTAATGTATTTTTCCATTCGGGTGTTTTTTTCAAATCGTCGATAAACACTCCGATACAGCTATCGGTATATGCGACCGAATTCAGATAAGGATCTTTAAATTTATGATACGGTACATCGAAAGGTTCATGACTACTAATCGTCAAAAAAGCTTTCATATAAGGACGTTCTTTCTGATTAGCGATCAAGCTTCTGAGTTTATTAAACGTAACCTCATCATTAGCCCCCCACTTCGAAAGTCGGTCGGCCACGGGAAAATCTTTATCACATACGATATTTTTAAAACCGGTACCGATAAAATAAGATCGCATATTGGTAAAGTCTGCATCACCTCCATATAAAAACTCGGTATCATAACCGTTTTTTTGCAAAGTTCGGGCAATCGACGGTAACGACTGCGATTTCGAAGGATATTTCATGATAGAGGTCGTCGGTTGAGCCGGATATCCGCTCAGGATAGAAACCAGCCCCCGATCGGTTCGGAAACTATTCGCATAAAAGTTAGTAAAGAAAATACCTTCACTTGCCAGCTTGTCAAGATTCGGCATAATTCCACCAGGAGCTTCGGCATAAAGACTATCCATAGCAATACCCGAAAAACTTTCGAGGATTATCATCAGTACATTAGGCCTTTTATCTTGTATCCATAACAAAGAATCGGCAACCGTATAAGGATTTCCGCCCTTTAATCTTTCAAACTCTTTTTCAGCCTGGTCTTCATCCATATATCGGTATTGTTTCTTAAAATCCTGGCCTTTCGATATTGAAGTCATAAAACTGAAAACAGGATTAATAGCGGCATGATTCAACGAAATCTCAGGACTGAAATAAACTTTACCGATGTTCATCGTAGAAACAGAAAAACCGCCACGGGCCGGAATAATTAAAAGTGCGGTGATCAGCAACAAAACTACCGTATCACGCCCACGCCTGCGAATAAATTTCCAACGAACTGTAGGTGAAAGAACAAATCGGGAAAGAGGATACCAAATAAGTAGGAAATAAACGATAATGCATAAAGGAACTAAAATCAACGCAGCCATGGGGACACTAGCCATAGCATCGGCCGGAGAACTCAAATAAAAGAGCGGAGTTGCGTCCATGCGAAATCCCCAATAACTGTAAAGTTCTGCATCGCAAATAAATATTACCGATGAAACAATACATACCGGAATAAGCCACAACTGATTAGCCAAATATATCCAACGTCCTTGAATCCATACCGACAATACTGCTATAAGAGCCGGTATAAATAAAATATAGGCCGATAAAGAGAGGTCGAGCGGCAAACCATGCCACATTACCCGTAGCCAATCCGTCATATCGAACGAAGTATAAAGACCTGCATGATAAATCATAAACAAAGGTTTCTGCAAAATAAATACAAGCAAAAACCAGGCATATATTTTTAATAAAAAAATTAATCTTTGTCCCATTATTTTTGATATACTTTTTCACAAAAGTAAAATAAATAATACAAATCTGTTCAAACACAGTTATCAGCCTGTCGATAATTAATATTAATTAATAAGGAACCTTTATGAAAACAATGAATATTTATAACTTTGTCACCGATTTCAAAAACAATTTCATGAATAAATCAGTATTATCATTAGTTCTAATTGCATTTACATACATGACACAAGCTGCTAATCCTTTATTGGGAAAATTCAACACCCTACATGAGACCATTCCTTTCGGAATTATTAAAATAACCGATTATGAACCGGCTTTCGACGAAGCGATCCGAATACATCAAGAAGAAATCGATTCTATTGTAAATCAAACGGAAACTCCGACATTTGAAAATACAATAGCAACTCTCGATCAATCGGGAAAAATGCTCGGAAGAGTAAGTTCTGTCTTTTTTGCGTTACTGAGTGCCGACGGAGATGATGAAATGAATGAAATATCTCAACGAATATCTCCCAAACTCACTGAACATGGGAATAGTATCACATTGAACGAAAAACTATTCGAAAGGGTAAAGTCGGTTTATGAACAACGTGAAACTCTCGATCTCACCTCTGAGCAACAAATGCTTCTTACTGAAACTTACGAGAGTATGGCCAAGAAAGGAGCCAATCTAAAAGGTGAAAACCGGGAAAAATACCGCCGCTTAAAAACAGAGCTTAGCCAACTGACCCTTCAGTTCGGACAGAATGTTTTAAAAGCGACCAATAGCTTCGAAATGCTGCTTACCGATAGCGCCGATCTGGCCGGCTTACCGGAAAGTGTTATGGAAGCGGCTGCATACCAGGCAAAAGAAAAAGGAAAAGAAGGATATTTATTCGACCTCTCCTTTCCGAGTTATGTGCCTTTTATGAAATACTCGTCCCGTCGCGACCTGCGCGAAAAAATGTACAGAGCATATAATTCCCGCTGTCTGCAAGGAAAATACGATAATACCGATATACTAAAACGTATTGCGGAATTAAGATATGAAATTGCAAATCTGATGGGAAAAGAAAACTATGCAGAATACGCTCTGGAGTTTAAAATGGCAAAAAACAGCCATAATGTATATAACCTTTTAAACCGGTTGCTCGATGCTTATAAACCCGTAGCCGAAAAGGAAATACAAGAGGTTCAGGTTTTCGCAAACCGGATGGAAGGTAAAAATATCCCGCTTATGCCTTGGGACTGGTCTTATTACTCCGAAAAATTAAAAGATGCCAAATACGACTTGAATGACGAAATAATGAAACCTTATTTCGAACTGGAAAAAGTTAAAATGGGCGTTTTCGGCCTGGCGACACGTCTTTACGGCATTACATTCAAACCCAACAAAGACATCCCAGTTTATCATCCCGAAGTAGAGGCCTTTGAAGTGTTGGATAGTAACGATCGTTACATCGGTGTATTATATACCGACTTTCATCCTCGCGCAACCAAACGCAGCGGTGCATGGATGACTGAATTTAAAGGACAATGGAAAGAAAACGGAGAAGACAGCCGTCCGCATATTACCATTGTAATGAACTTCACCAAACCAACCGGAGATAAACCGGCACTCCTCACCTACGACGAGGTAAACACTTTTTTGCATGAATTCGGACATGCCTTACATGGCCTGCTTACCGAATGTACTTACACCTCTCTTTCGGGAACGAATGTCTACCGGGATTTTGTAGAACTTCCTTCTCAATTTATGGAAAACTATATGACCGAAAAAGATTTTCTCGACACATTTGCCCGGCATTATCAAACAGGAGAACCTATTCCGCAAGAACTTATCGAAAAAATCAAAGCCGCTTCGCAATACAATGCCGGATATAACTGTGTTAGGCAATTGACGTTCGGTTTACTCGATATGGCTTGGCACACGATAAATTCTCCGGTAAAAGATGCCCTCAAATTCGAGCAAGATTCCATTTCCCGTACACAATTATTCCCGATTGTTGAAGGTACGGCTATCAGTAACCAGTTCGGTCATATATTCTCGGGGGGGTATGCCGCAGGATATTACGGCTATAAATGGGCAGAAGTATTAGATGCAGATGCATTTTCATTGTTCCGCGAAAAAGGAATTTTCGATAAAACGACAGCAACCTCATTTAAAGAAAATATCCTGGAACGGGGCGGATCAGAAGACCCGATGACACTCTATAAACGTTTCAGAGGACACGAGCCCGGTATCGAAGCCCTCATGAAAAGAGACGGGATTATCGAAGAATAAACCCTAAATTTATAAACATAGGCGCCGTTGAATAAAAATCAACGGCGCCTTTTTAATTCTAAGACTTAAAATATAACCGACATTCGGCCAAACGCCTGTTGACTAATCCGATAAGTCTACGGCCGCCTGCAAATACCCATTTCGAAAATTCATCTCCAATACTTTTGTCATTCGGGTCACGGTTTACTTTACGTAATAACGTACTCTTTTTAAAATTTCCTTCTCCCAAATTAAAGATAAACGACACCAGCGCATCGAACTGATTTTGGGTAATCGTCCTCTTCACATACCTTGATACAACGTCTTCAGCCTCCGAAATATCCTCTTTCAAAAAATCCTCTGCCTCAGATTCGGTAATAATCATACCGTCTTTTACATTTTTACCCGTATGTCCGTATCCGATAGTAAGCACACCTGCCGGGCAACGATAAGTCAACGGTACAAACTTTTCGAACCGTTTTATCAATTCTATTCCCTCCTTACTTGTTTTCATTACCGTTTTTATTTTGAATTCTTTCGGGACAAATCGTTTTATAACATCTCAAACCTTTCAAATAAGTAATCTCACATTTCAATTCCGAAACGTCGGCCATCGCTTTTTGAGCTTTGTCAAGCATTTCAAAATAATCTTTCGTCAACTTGTCACATTTTTTCGTGAGATATTCATAATCATCTTGTTTTAAATCCTGTTTCTTCCGGTTATTGTCCAAAACTATACTTTCTGCAGCAGCAAACGCTTTTTTACGTTCGGCTCTGAGAAATATAAACTGAAAAATATTCAATCCACCGAATAATCCGGTCAGAACCACCCATAACTCACTCATATAATTTAGTATTATGTTAAAACCAAATACTTATGTCCTCCACTGACAAAAACTCTCAATTCTCCTGAATAAACAGTGTTGGCCACCCCATTTCCCCATGCAATGTCCCTTACATTATTTAACATAACACGATTGAAATAATATTCATTTCCAGATGCCTTTTCATAACCAAGATTAATATCTACACCTCCTGTCACAGATAAAGCAATATTATTATAACCATTAGCCACTTTGGCCATTACGGCATAATGTCCTATACCCTCTACATCTGTCGTAGTATCCTCAAAACGAGCTAAAACCGAATGGCCTAAATAACTGGGAGCAACATTTCCACCGACTCCCATAAATTTTGTTCCTTCATTATTAGTTAATATGATCGATGCATTAGTAACTCCATTATTTTCTACTACATTTATTAAATCTCCTCCTTGAATATTAAAACCTCCGATCTTTCCTGTTGAAGCTTCTACCTTTCCCACAATTTCGGCTCCTTCAGCCTTCAACACCCCATCGGAACCGACATGAAATTTACCGTTACCCACACTCAGACCATTCGTTTCGATCGCCTTAGCGACAACATCTCCGTTGAGACTGATATTTTTAGAGTCAATCTTTATATTTTCAGGCAAAATATTAATCGCAGACACCACATCGTCTTTATTCACTTTCATTGCGATTTGTCCGGCCTGAGTAGTAATACTTGCTTCTGCAGTAGAAACCCGTTGTCCTAAGGCGTTAAGTTCGGTTTTTGTCGCCCTCAGATTAATCTCCTCATTGGTTTTAGTTAAATCAGAATTATAGAGTGTAGTAGAAACTTTTCCGGCAATAGAGTCATCCACGTCTTCAGGAGAAGGAGTCCAATCGGTCGCTTTATTTCCCGTCTCGAGTTTCCAATTTTTCAACGTAAATGCAGAATAAGCCGATACTAAAATGTCGCAGAATACACACACCGTTTCGGCAAATCCTCCAGCTACAGACGTAATACTAATCCGTTTAGATTCTCCTGAAGTAATAACAAATTGGGTAGAACTTTTATCGGTAATATCCAAAGATAACTTTAATGTATCGCTACCGGTATTATTCACTGTTACCGAAAAAGTATAAGTTTCGCCGACATAAGCTTTCCCTGTCAATGAATTATAAAAACGCAGAGAATAGCCTCCTACCGGAGTTTTACTAAATGATGTAGAGCGTAATTCATAATCGCTCACTCTCTCTATCATCATTTCATTCTCCTGGATGTAATCGCTTTTTCGAAAATAATTACGTCCCCCGACAGCTACATTATCCACCAACTCTTTTGCTTTGCTCTCAATTTCCCGATATAATGTATTACGCTGTGTATAAAAAGTTGTAAACAACTCTCTAAAACGGCTGCCTGTAAAAACAGCACCATCTGCCGGAGAATCGGTATCGGGCTTTACCATCAACGGATTTACATAATTATATAATGCAGTGTAAGCATTCTGATAATTAGTTTTTTCGGTTACAATAGCATATTTATCCGCCATCTGACTTAACGGTATTTTCTCATTTACAATTGAAGTCCATTCAGGTAAAAGTTGTTTTTTTTCCGTTGCAGAAAAAATATCATCATCCACAATCGTCTCGATCTGATCCTGCAAATCGTCGAGAGACGGTTCCCAATCGGTAGCCTTTGTACCCCGTTCTATTTTCCATTCTTTAATTATAAAAGGAGAAAATTCTCTCACTCCTACATCGCAATATACACCGTTTGAAGTAATACTGGTACCGGAAACAGCAGTAACACTTATTCGATTTGTTTCCCTCGACGGAATCAAAAATTCTTCTTCCGGTTGTCCTGCAATACTAATTCCCAACTGTAACGTATAATCTCCCGTGTTAGTTATAGTAGTAGAAAACGTAAATGATTTACCCACATTAGCACTTCCTGTCAACTGATTGCAAAAACGCAGCGCATAATTACTACTGCTCGTAGATGCAGAAGAAACAAAAATTTTGTAATCGCCAATACGTTCTATCTCCACAAAATTCAACAATATCGTATCATTCTTCCGAAAATAATTTCGTCCTCCTATTTGCAAATCATCTACCATATCTTTTGTTTTATTTTCGATAGCACGATATAAAACATTACGCGCATCATAAAAAGCTATAAACAACTCTCTGAATCGAGACCCGGTAAACGAGACACCGTCAGCCGGAGAATTGCTATCAGCTTTTTCCATTAATGGATTGAGATAAGTGTACAACGAATTATATACCGCATCATAACTTTCTTTTTCAGTCGTTATCAGGTATTTTTCGGCCATTGAGATTAAAGAATTCCGTTCGTTTACAATCGAAGTCCATTCAGGTAAAAGCTGCTTCTTCTCTGCAGAAGAAAATATATCGTCATCTATGATCGTATCAATTTGTTCCTGCATATCTTCCGGAGAAGGAGACCAGTCTGTCGCTTTATTACCGGTTTCTATCTTCCATTCACTAATTGTAAAGGCCGATGAAGCAAGCACCGCTATATCACAAAAAACACCTTGTGAAGTATCTATATTTGCCGAGATACCCGTTACTTTGATACGGCTGCTCATTCCCGAAGCAACCTGCACCTCCTGAAACGAATTATTGCTGATGCGGGACGCAAGTTTCAACAAAGAAGTACCTGTATTTTTTATTTGTGCCGAAAATGTAAAGGTTTCACCCATATACAAATTTCCGGTTAGACGATTGCAAAAACGAATGGAAAAATTATTATCCGTACGCGGAACCGCTGACGAAACCGAAATCTTGTAATCTGAGTTTCGTTCGTAGGTAATATCCTGGTAGTAAATTTCATCATTTTTACAGAAATAATTTCGTCCTCCGATACTGATATTATCAACCAGATCTTTTGCTTTCCCCTCGATAGTACGGTAAAGAATATTACGAGAATTATAAAATACCGTAAAAAGCGACCTGAAATTTACGCCGGTAAAAGGAATACCATCTCCGGGAGAATCGGTATCAGGACTTTCCATCAAGGGATTTATATAATTATACAAAGAATTATATGCAGAAATATAATTCGCCTTTTCGGTAACGATATTATATTTATCGGCAGTTTGCTCTAATGATGTTCTTTCATTTACAATCGAACTCCATTCGGGCAAAAGTTTTTTCTTCTCCGTTGCCGAAAAAATATCATCATCGACAATAGTGTCTATTTGAAAAAGTATATCTTCGGGAGCCGGACTCCAATCTGTAGCACGATTTCCAGATTCCAATTTCCATTCACTCATGGTAAATGCAGAGAATTCTAATACAATTAAATCGCAATAAACGCTTTGCGTAGCAGCCGCTTCACTCGATATTGCGGTAACTTTCAGCCTTTCTGTAGTACCAGAAGCTACCAATACCTCCTGTGTTTCATTATCGGTAATACGCGAAGCCAACTTTAAGGTCGTATTTCCGGTATTTTTTATCGTTATCGAGAATGTAAAAGTTTTTCCAACATTAAGGCTTCCTTTTAATCGATTGGCAAACCGAAAAGAATAATTATCACCGGTAGGTACATTTGCCGAAACTACACTGATTTCATAATCATCCGTCCGGTTAAAAACAGTACCGATTTGATAAATCTCATCACTTTTCAAAAAATAATTACGGCTACCGACCTGCACATCATCGATCAAATCTTTCGACATCCCTTCTATTGCACGGTACAATGCATTACGGGCATTATAAAAAACCGTGAATAATTCCCTGAAACGTGCTCCGGAAAAAGAAACACCATCTGCCGGTGAATCGGTATCGAGAGTCGACATCAATGGATTCATGTATCCGTATAACGAAGAATATGCGGACATATAATCCGATTTTTGCGTTATTATACCGTATTTATCAGCCGTTTGTAACAAACTTTCTTTTTCTGCGACAATTGCATTCCACTCGGGTAAGATCCTCTTTTTTTCAGGGGCAGAAAATATGTCGTCATCTATGATCGTGTTTATCTGTTCCTGTACGTCTTCCGGAGCCGGGCTCCAATCTGTTGCCCGATTACCAGTCTCTATTTTCCATTCATTAACGACAAAAGTAGAAAAAGCTTTAATACTCATATCACAATAGACTCCATATTCAGATAGCTGCATACTCGAAATTGCCGTAGTATCAACCCGAACAATCTCACCGGCCGCAACTTCAATTTCCCGGGATCCGTTACCTGTAATTCCTAAAGAAAATCTCAATACCGAACTCCCCGTATTTTTTATAGTCGTAGAAAATGTAAAAATTTTCCCTGCATTTTCCGATCCTGTCAACCGATTGCAAAATCGTATGGAATAATTGTTATCAGTATGCGGAACAGCAGTTTCTACTAAAAATTCGTAATCACCTGTACGATTTATGTTCGTTTCATTCAGCAAAAGAATATCGTCTTTTCTGAAATAATTACGACTTCCGATCTGTAAATTGTCTATCAAGTCTTGTGTAGCTTCGATTACAGTTTTTCCCGACGATAGCTTAAAATCCCCTGTAAAACTATTTCCTGCAGGAGAAATTACCGTAGTCTCTTTCCCCGTAAGCGAGAAATTATTGATACCTGCGTATTGTTTAATTGAAGGGGCTTCACTTCCGAAAGCGCTTATCTCTATCGCGGCCTGACGGGAAACATCGTTACGATTCCCCAATTGTACGATAACATCTCCTTCGGCAGGAATTCCCGATTCTTGCGCATCGGTTTTAGAAAGGTCGATATAATCGGCACCGATTCCGGTTACCAATCGCCAATACGATTTTATGTTTCCACCATTAAAACGCTGGCATCGAGCCTGATCCCCCTTTACGAACAAATTAGATAAACGCCCCTCGTCATTATTGAAATAACACCGGTACGAATCTGTACGTTCCTCCACACGTATCGCTTTCATATCAGCCAGAGAAACAAGAATACGTCCTCCTACACTTTGTATTTCCGACACTGTGATTTTATTGAAAACAGCATTTACCCGCACCAACAAATGGTCGAATTCACCATACGATTCACCTCCCTGCACATATGCACGGAAACTGTTGTTGACACTTTTCAAATCATCTGTCGTTAATGTACCGTCGATTACAGCCGAACCGGTAATTTCACCTCCTGCTTTATCGAATTTCCGATCGAGACGCTCATCCCACTCATCTTTAAGACGATATATTTCTTCAGCCGCAGCTATCGCTTCTTGCGTCGCTTTTTCGGTGGCTTCGAGATCGGCCGATACGCCGGGATCGCCTTTATCCCCTTTGTCCCCCTTCTCACCTTTCTGATAGACTGGTAATACCGTTATTTCCGCACTTTCGGTATTATCACTCTTGCCTCCCCATAGTTCTATACCCGGTAATTGAGGTACTCGTATATGCTGCAACCCATCGGGAAATACTTCATTGGGTATCCCTATAAATAAGGTTTGCCGCAACAAACCGCAATCGAGACCATGATCATTAAAAACGACCAATAATCGGTCTCCGTCTAATCGGCAATTAGAATATACCCCATCTTTTTTACTTGCCACATATTTATTAAAACCGTCGGTTTCATACTCGAGGATAAAATCATATTCCGGTACGGATATCTTCGAGCCAGCAGCATCGGTAAACTGCACAAAGGCAGTAAAATCAGAATCTTTGTTAATAAGCTTCATACAATTAAAATTTATAATTTTACTACCGACAAAAGTGTACATAATCACATTACACATTATGTGATAATTATAAAAGCCACATATATTCCTTTATAACCGACATTTTTTGTTATCTTTGAAGATAGAACAGACGACTCCAGAATAAAAACACAATGCTATCGATATTAATCCCTACATACAATTACAATTG
The DNA here is from genome assembly GCF_024330105.1 of Coprobacter tertius. Lineage (NCBI taxonomy): Bacteria > Pseudomonadati > Bacteroidota > Bacteroidia > Bacteroidales > Barnesiellaceae > Coprobacter > Coprobacter tertius. Next base: position 373,296 of record NZ_JANDHW010000002.1, on the reverse strand, counting down.
TTTGTCGCTCGTTGAAGAATTACATCAGCAAGGACAAAAACTGGGTATCTCTGTAGAAATAATCGTTGCAGATGATAATTCGAAAGAGGAAAATAAACAGGAAAACCGGAAAATGAATTTATTGCCGAAATGTCGCTACATCGAGCTGGATCAAAATATAGGCATCGCACGCATTCGTAATTTTTTAGCCGATCAGGCCCATTACCCTTATATCTTATTCCTCGATTCCGATACAATGCCAGTTACAAAAGATTTTCTTGCCCGATATATCGAAGCCGGGAAATCGGCTGATGTCGTTTGTGGAGGATTAAAAATCAGAAGAAAAAAACCAGACAAAAAGCATACCTTACGGTATTATTACGGGATAAAAACAGAAGAAAAAAATTCGGACGAACGTAAAAAGAATCCATACGGGCAATTTGTTAGCAGCAGTTTTTTAATTAACCGCCAAATTTTTCAACAAATCCGATTCAATGAAAATTTTACACAATACGGACATGAAGACACCTTTTTTGGGAAACAGTTACAAACTCTGAATATATCATTACTGCATATAAACAATCCCATTTATCATGAAGGTATAGACACTAACGATGAATTCCTCGAAAAAACACATAAAAGCCTCGAAAATTCATTACGTCATAAAGACATTCTTATAAAACACGTCAGGATACTGAATTTATATTTAAAACTAAAAAAAACCGGATTGCATTTTCTGTTACAAGCCGGTTTTCATATAAGCAATAATCTTATGTTGAAGAATCTGACGGGAGAGCACCCGAATCTGAAAATTTTCGCTTTATATAAACTGGGATATCTCTCAATTATCGATAAAAAACAGCATAAATTCTAATAATCCTCTTCGGTATCGCCTTCGCCGTTTTCAGGTTTCAATTCATACATTTCATGATATTCGGTCCAGTCGGGATCCTTCTCCGTATAAATTTCAATGGGCAGTAATTCAAAAGGCTCTAACGCTTTATTAAGCATTTGGCCAAAGGCTGGCACATTTCGCGTATAAAATACCCAAATACGTTCGTCTCCTCCGGTATAAACCCCCGTAAGTATAGCCAGTTTATCTTTTTCCATCGCTTTTTTTAAAGCTTCTTGCACGGGTTCCATCCGGCGGGCCTCCTCATCCGAAGGCATTCCTTTCGTTTCCCCCTTGTAACGCCAATAAACTTCAGCCCTTTCCTTAAATTTTCCCGATTCGATAAAAGGAGTAATATTATCCCTGCCGCATACAACCATCATATCGCCCGCTTCATTCTCAGAAAGTGCGGTAAACCAATCGTCAGTAAGTTTCATATTTTATCTTCATTATTTTAACGAGTATAAAAAAAATTTCCTATAAAGACAAAGATAACTGAAATTACCGGATATAAATCAAACATTCATCGCATTCTCGTTGTTGGATAATTAAAAAATAAATCAAATGAAATATACCGGTCTATTACTTTTATTTTTATTTCAGTTCTGTACGATTATGGCCCAGGAAGAAAATGGAGAAGGATCTTATGAAACCCAGCAATTTGAATCAGACCTCAAGGGAAAAGTGTCTCATGTACATACGACTTATTTGTTTTCAGAAACAGGGGCTTCACAAGATACGGCAAGCTATATACTCATAGACAAATATAACCGCAACGGCCTGCGCATAGAACAACAAATGCTCAGCCTCGATAATACTCTTATCGGTGCTGTCAATCTCGAACTAAACTCGCAAGGCCTGGTTTCAAAAGCCGACTACACCGATATGTACGGCAACTTAGTAACAAGAGTCGTATACAGTTATGACAACTCGGGTAACTGCATACAGGTAAATGTCTATCGAGGTGCTTTTTATCCTAAATCCCAAATTACATATAAATACAATGCACAAAATGCACCTGTCGAAATAACAAAATACAATTCGTTTAATTTTCCGGTAGAAAAAGAAGAACTCATTTACGACAATAAAGGTTACAATACTCTGAAAAGATTTTTCGACGGAAGAAACAAACTCAAATATACCATAACTTTACAATACGATTCTGCCGGACATGTTACAAGTTATACCCGTACCGGTAAAAATAATGAAATAACCGAAACATATAACGCATCACTCGACTCTGTCGGCAATATAAACAATTCGGAAACAAAACAATTCGCACCAGGGGGAACAATCGATACCGTTACAAAGTACGATCGTTACGGAAACCCGGTATCTATTACCATAACCGACCCAAATAATATTTCACCCGCTATATCGCTAATAGGATACCGCTACGACAAACAAGGAAACTGGACCCAAAAACAGATTACAGAAAAGGGCATTGTCACCTCTCAGGCTACCCGGACAATAGATTATTACGAATAGCACGCTTGCTGCTTTATCAAAAATCGTTACCTTTGCAAAAATTAATCAGGTTACGGTTTTACACATGATGCAACGCGCCTTAGCAGCGATAATCTGCATAACAGCTTTATTTTACATTTCCAACACATTCGCAATAAATGATTCAATTCCTCTGCATCGTCAACTCGACGAAGTAGATATAACTACCATTTATCCTCATAAAATAGGTAGAGGAACACTGGCAACTACGTTTCCCCGTGAAGTTATACACCCCAACAGCGCTTCACTAAATGCGTTACTTTCCCGTATCCCATCGATAGATTGCGAAATCGACGGTATAATCAGACTACGGGGATCGGATAAAATAAGTATTCTTATCGATGGACGACCGACCGCATTGATGGGGGAAAAACGCGACGAAGTCGTCATACAATTACCTGTTGCAGCCATAGATCGTATCGTTACCGAAAACATACCGAGAACCGGAGCTAAAAATATTCCCGACGGCGATGGAGGAATCATCGATATTATACTCAAACGCAATTATACTCAAAATTTTACAACAAGTGTACATGCGGCAACAGCAAACAACGATCGCTACCAGGCAGGTGTAAAAATAGGAATGCCGTTTGGAAATCACTGGTCTTTCGATGCTGGTGCCGAATATAAAAAAGAATACCGGACACGCTCATTCGACAATACGATTGTAAAAAACAGAAACAGTGATAAAGAATCAACCCAGTTACAAGATAATACGGCAAAAGCACGCCCCGAAACTGTATTTGCAGATTTAGGTTTTAAATACGAGAATGCGGAGAAAAATTACAGAAAAGCGGGAACAACTTTATTCTTTTACCAAACCCGTTACGACCGTATCGGGAATATACATAATACAGAACCTCCTAAAGAATTACGCATTGTTAGAAATAACAATCTCAAAAACAACAATTTATCTGCAAATATCTTTTATATACAAAGCATAGGCAAATCAGGGAAAAACCGTATAAATACAGACTTTTCTTACCGGCATACTCTTTATGACGAAAATAATGCTTACGATAGAACCATTATCGTTCCCAAACCAAATTTGATACGAGATAACCTTTTTATCGACCAGAATTCTAACGAATATGATGCCCGTATAGACTTTAGTTCCGAGGTAAACGATATTTTTAAACTACATACGGGTTATATGTCTAGAATACTACAGAATAATAGCCGCAACTTAAAAGAAATGTTTTCTAACGATATTTTTTCTGAAGTTCCGTCCGCTTCCTGGAAAACAAAATTGACACGCAACATACAAGCTCTCTATTTACAGGGAGAAATGAACTTCGACGAAATATTGAAATTAGAAATAGGATTAAGAGGAGAATATGTTCACCGGGTCGTATCCCGGATAGATACGGATGCAAAAACGGCTTATGATTACTGGCATCTGTACCCCAACATTTTAGCAGAATTCTGTTTCGATAAGCATACATTTTCTGCTCAATACGCGCAACGTACCAACCGACCGACCATCGCTGAACTGAACCCCTTTATCGATGAAAGCGATCCTGCCGACAAAATACAGGGTAACCCGCTGTTAAAACCGGAAATTACCAATAGTCTGAATATAGGATACTATTATAGAATATCCCGCTTCTCAGAAATGAAATTTTCAGTTTTTTACCGTAACAGGAAAAATTCTATCGTATCTTTGCTCACCGGACCCGATATGACCACCATATCGAATCTGTATAATTCCCGAACTACAGGGTTAGAAACCGAAATGGCATTCGAACCTTTAAAGTGGATATGCATAGATATTAACGGCTGCGTATTTCATGATGAAATACAAGCCGATAAAAAAGGGAAAAAGCGTAACGGATGGACCGGACAAGTAAAAGGCGGTCTCGCTTTCAGAATGACACCATCTACTACCTTACAATGCAATGGAACATATATTACCGATGTTACCACAGCACAAGGTACGATACGCTCTCGATACCGGATAGATACCGGTATCAATCAAATTATATGCAAAGGGAAAGGATATGTTAATCTGAGCATAGACGATTGGCTGGGTTCTTCTCGAGAAATTACGGTCGTAGATACGGCATCGTTATATAAACGCACGGTAAAAAGCCGCGACAACCGTATCGTTTGGCTGGATATAGGATGGAACTTATTCATGAAAAATTAATTTAATATACAACCATAAAACCAAAACTTATGAAACTAAACAAACTGATTCTGCCACTGGCATTCGCGACTTTATTCGCACCTGTTAAAGCAGATGAAGGCATGTGGTTGCTTCCGTTACTGAAACAACAAAATGCCGAAAAACTAAAAGAACTGGGACTGAAACTCGATGTCGACGATATATATAATCCCGACAGCACCTCGTTAAAAGACGCTATCGTAATTTTCGGCGGCGGTTGTACCGGTGAGGTCATTTCTCCGGAAGGCCTTATCCTCACCAACCACCACTGCGGATACGGGTCGATACAACAGCACAGTACGGTAGAACACGATTATTTGAAAGACGGTTTTTGGGCGATGAACCGCAGTGAAGAACTCCCTACTCCGGGATTACAGGTACGTTTTATCGACAAAATCGAAGAAGTAACCGACATAGTGAAGACAGAATTGGAGAAAGACAGTACAAGCAATATTATGAAACCTTTCGATACTAAATTCCTTCACGAAATAGCGGTTAATCGCATCGGTAAAGAATATCTCGAGGAACATCCTTATGTAGAGGTAGTCATAAAACCGTTTTATGGCGGAAACCGTTACTTTATGTTTACAATGAATGTATATAACGACGTACGTATGGTAGGAGCCCCCCCTTCGTCGATCGGTAAATTCGGAGCCGATACCGATAACTGGATGTGGCCCCGTCATACCGGCGATTTTTCCCTATTCCGCGTATACATGGGCAAAGACGGGAAACCGGCAGAGTATTCCCCCGAAAACGTTCCCCTGAAACCTAAACGGTTCTTGAATATATCTCTGAAAGGTATTGAAGAAAACGATTTTGCCATGATTATGGGATTTCCGGGAACAACAAACCGTTACTATACTTCATGGGAAGTAAAACAACGGAGAAATATCATCAACGACCGTATGATAAAAATAAGGGATGTACGCCAAAAGGAAATGCTCGACGAAATGTTAGCCGATCCGCAAGTGCGTATTCAATATTCGGCAAAATATGCCGCTTCGAGTAATTACTGGAAAAACTCTATCGGAATGAACCGGGGCATCGATAAACTCGATGTTATCGGTCAGAAAGAAAAAGAAGAAGCGGCATTCCGAAAATGGGCGCTGGATAACAATAAACCCGAATACCTGAGAGCCCTCGACAGCCTGAAAGTAGCTATAGAAAATACCGATTCTATAAAATATCAGTTACGGACACTTACCGAAGCATTGTATCAAGGTATAGAATTCAGAAAAGTACCTTATATCAGTCCTAAATTAGTAAAAGCGATTAAAAGTAAAAATAAAGACATAATCGCCAAAGAACTCGATAACCTGAAAGAAAGTTACCAAATATTTGCCAATAAAGATTATAACCGCAAAGTAGACAACCGAGTTGCCAAAGCAATGCTGAAGGCTTATATGAAGGATATTCCCCCTGCTGATCGTCCCGACATTTTTGCATATATCGATAAAAAGTACAAAGGAAACACTGATAAATTTATCGATGATTGTTTTAAAAAATCGATTTTCGGTAGTGATGAAAATTTCGAAAAATTCCTAAAAAAGCCTACTGTAAAAGCAATCGAGAACGATCCTATGATTATGTTCTCCCGCTCTGTTTCGAAAAAAGGATATGAACTCACACAAGAACTGATTCCTTATAATAATGATTTTGCGTTGGCCAACAAAGAATACATCAAAGGATTACTCGAAATGAACGCGGATAAACCGGCCTATCCCGACGCCAATTTCTCGATTCGTCTTACTTACGGACAGGTACTGCCTTACTCTCCTGCCGACGGTATCATCGATAATTATTATACTACACTCAAAGGCGTAATGGAAAAAGAAGATCCCAATAACTGGGAATTTGTAGTACCTGAAAAATTGAAAAAATTGTACGAAACCAAAGATTTCGGCCCTTATGCAATGAAAAACGGAGAAATGCCCTGCTGCTTTATCTCTAATAATGATATCACCGGAGGTAATTCAGGCAGCCCCGTTATAAATGCAAACGGGGAACTGATCGGTGCCGCTTTCGACGGAAACTGGGAAGCAATGAGTGGAGACATCGTCTTCGAACCCGATCTTCAACGTACAATCAGCGTAGATATACGCTACATATTATTTATAATCGATAAATATGCTAACGCCGGACATCTGCTCAAAGAGATGAACCTTGTAAAATAAATAAGCATATACCAAGACTTTAAAAGGTTGTTATCAATCGATAACAACCTTTTTTATTCCCCAACAATATACATATATCATTTTTTTTAAATTTGCAGCCGATAAGAATAAGATCATGAATATAGCCGCATTAGTTTCGGGAGGTGTCGATAGTGCCGTTGTCGTACACCGGTTAAAAGAAGCCGGGGAGAATCCGGTATTATTTTATATACGTATCGGAATGGAAGGCGGCCAAGGGGATTGCTCTGCCGAAGAAGACATAGAAATCGTTACCTGGCTGGCCCATAAATACGGCTGTCGGCTCGAAGAAGTCTCATTACATAAAGAATACTGGGAACACGTCATGCAATATGCTCTCGATGCGGTAAAACGAGGTCTTACCCCTAATCCAGACATGATGTGCAACAAGATTATCAAATTCGGATATTTCGAACAAAACTGGGGTAAGGATTTCGATAAAATTGCGACAGGTCATTATGCCACAACTACCGAAATAAACGGCCTCACGTATCTTTCTACAGCAGCGGACAAACGAAAGGATCAAACCTACTTTTTAGGGCAAATCAATTACCGGCAAGTTTCCAAAATTTTGTTCCCGATCGGTAATCTTCAAAAAAACGAAGTCCGTAATATCGCCTTAGCGGCAAAACTCCCTAATGCAAACAGAAGAGATAGCCAGGGCATCTGTTTTTTAGGGCGAATTGACTATAACGATTTTATACGACAACAGTTAGGGGAACGACCAGGGAAAATTGTCGAACTCGAAACCGGGAAAATCTTGGGCAAACATCGGGGATACTGGTTTCATACTATCGGTCAAAGAAAAGGCCTCGGACTCAGCGGGGGACCATGGTTCGTCGTAGGAAAAAATATTGAAGATAATGTAATTTTCGTTTCGAACGGATACGATACCGAAAAACAATACGGATACGATCTCTTTCTCGACGGACTCCATTTTATCACTGACAATCCATGGAAAAAGACAGATTTACCCGTACGAGTCGCTTTTAAAAATCGTCATACACCCGAATTTTCGGAAGGAATCCTTTCCCGAGATACAACTACCGGATTATATACCCTGCACTCGGATACGCTGATACAAGGCATTGCTCCCGGGCAATTTGCCGTTTTATACGACAGAAGCCTAAAACTATGTTATGGAAGCGCCGTTATCACTAACCGGTAAAGTCAGAAATAATAATAATGAGTGGCTACTGATACCACCGTTCCCAATATTATCGCATTCGCCGTTATTACCGGTATAGGCCTTTTGTCATCATGTCCTACATGAATAAGCATTGGCAACATTAAAGCCAATCCGATAACACCCCCTTTCAACCACCATGGTAAACCGGGAATATCGGTATTTACAATTACAATTGTTACGAAAAAATAATGAAAAAAGGCCGCTATTATAGAATAACAGGGCATTTTCTTCATAATCATCGGTACAACGTCTATTATCGCAATAATTATGCCCAAAATGGCCGAAAAAACAAATAAACTCATATTCAAATTCTTTTTAAAATACTCATCTTCAACGATATAATTCAACAAGCATCCAGATTGCTGAAATGTTCGGTTACTCTAAAATCAAATTCAGGATACTCATATCCCTTAAAACGGGATTCGGTCACTCCTTGCGTGTAAAACCAAATACTACGATAGTTATCAGGATTTTCACCCATATCTTCCAACTGCCGTAAATAAGCACGTATCGACTTATTTTCAACAATATACACATCACCCATTTTATCGATAATAGGGCTATGAGATCTACCCCTATCATGTTCGAAACGAAGAATTCGACGACCGTCGGCTGTAATTCCTATTGTCACGAAAGTCATACTTTTCCCGATTCCCGGCAAATTCAATACATTGCGATCGGTTGCTAAAAACGGAAGCCTGTATTTCCGCATAAACTGCCGGATACTTTTTGCCGTAACATTTCCTCCATTAATCAGAGTATATAATTCCGTCTGTTGTTCTGCCGTCATCATACCCCATTGTTTTTCTTCATACTGTTCTTGTAAAGAACGGCTATTGGGTGTAAATACGGTATAATTCTCATCAAATCCTTTCACCGTAAAAGTATAATAACAGATTACCCCCAACTGATTGAGTTTTCGTCTTAGCTGAGCGGTATGTCCTCTTCTCGATGCTGCAACTGTAAATACCAATTGATTGGTAATAATCCAACCGGTGGCCAATATTTTATTTATTGCCTGCTCCGCTTCGGGAGTTATCTCTAAAGGAGATTGAAAATGAGTTTGTATAACAAATTGCGTAACTCCTATTTCCGACGCCTTTTTCCTGAATTCAGACAAGATAGCAATTAATTCATCCCCGATTCTCATCGGAAGATAAGCCAACAAACGAGAACCCAAACGAACCCGTTGCAATTCGGCAAACTTTTCTCCTTCAGACCGTGTTAAATTTGCTTCTTTTTTCCTTTTAGCCATCTTGTACACAGCATCCAATATATTACGCAGTGTCTTATTCTGACTCATCAAAGCATCTCCACCCGTTATGAGTACATCACGAATTTGTGTATCTTCTTCGAAATACTTCATTAGTTTACGTAATTTTTTATCCCAAGTTTCTTTTGGTTTTAAGGATTCGAATTCGAAATTGAGCCTTTTATTCTGAAAATCATACATCCGTTGGCACGAAGCACATAAGCCCCCGCATGACCGTCCGATAGAATCAGGAATAAAAATTGCCACATCCGGATACCGACGATGTATATTGTGTCCGTCGGGGACAAACCAACCGGCAGCATTGGGCTTTCCTTCTTGTACAATATCTTCTCTTTCCCAGGCTCTTATACGACCATATGTCTCAACTAATTTTTCTGAATAAAGTACATAACTACGTATCGCTTTATCATCGTAATGATTTCCCGACACATCGAGCAACGATAAATAATAAGGAGTTACAAAAAAAGGCATACCTTTTCTCTGAGCTTTATTCAAAATATCGAGGGTCTCCTCCGATAAAGAAAAATCTAAAAAACGATTCAATTCCGAAGGGCTTTTTACTGCCATAGACAAATGAAAACGAAAATCCCTCCACCATTCTTTAACCAATCCCAATTTTTCATTATACTCCATCTTTTCAGAAAACCGATAACGAGCATTCTCACTATACCGATTTTCGATTTTACGTACAAGCAAATGCATAATTCTTTCTTTATTTTCAGCTCTAATCTGCATAACATTTTCATCAAGCCCCGAAGACCATCGAGACATCCATCTTTTTTCTGTATCTACCGGTACGACAGAAATTCCGGTATTTTGCAAAAAGCGAAACTGATAATAAAGATCGAGCAACAAATCGACATAACCGTCTCCTACAAGTTCCCCCCTGAGCACTCTCCTGAAAACAGAAATTGTATTTACCCGCATATTCTCTCCTGTAGATAACTCGAAAATATTTTTTCCATCGTTATCGATAAGCAATGAAAAGTGTTCTCTCTGTTTTAAATCGGCTTTTGAGTAAGTGATAACATATTCCAACAATTTCTTTTTAAAATCTTCATCTCCGGCACTGCTCAGTGCCATATTCACGATCTCGGGAAAATCAGCCGCAAACAACTTTTTTAAACCAGACAGAGATAACCTATATAACCTTCTATTCTTCATAAAACAACCTTCTCCTTATTATTAATATTCATACATCTGGCAACAGCATCATTATCGACCAATGATGATCAGAAAATTGCCATTCGGAATAAAATCTTTCTTAAGATAAGAATTTTTATGCGATTATACAAGTAGAAAATATATAACATCTTTTACATTTTTGTGCACAGATATTTGTAAGGGCAATTTTTATGATTTTTTTAATTTAATATATATGATTATCTTTTATATTTGCACTCCAAATTGTTCAATATACACTTTCAAGGTATTTTTTATTCTAAGTATTTTCAAACATAATATTTTATCAACGAACATTACGAACAAGAATCTGTTTTAATAATTGTAAATAGTAGTTATTATGAAGGATTTAAAAAAATGGGTTTTCAGAACGAACGAAGCCGGTTTTATTAACCGTGAAAACGAAAAGCTCGAAAATGTATTAGGAATTATTTTCTTTACAGTAATTATTATCGGCATACTAATTCTGGGTATATTCAGTTTTCAGGAGTTTACCCACGCAAGTGCCATATGAACTAACGACGAGGACTATTAAAAATCCCCCGGAATATAAATACCGGGGGACACATCAACCCTTCACTCTTATCTATGCAAGGCATCGCCTGTCGTCAACCACACAGAATAAAAGCAAAAGAATTCTTTATTTTACAGGCTTCAACGCTTCCATTATCAGGCCTTCCAGTTCGTCGGCCAACTCAGGATTATCGAGAATACATTTCTTTGCTGCATCCCGACCTTGACCCAGTTTTGTTTCGCCATAACTAAACCACGAACCGCTTTTCTTTATAATGCCTTTCTCGACTCCTAAATCGATTATTTCCCCAGATTTAGAAATTCCTTCACCGAACATTATATCAAACTCGGCTTTACGGAAAGGTGGTGCTACTTTATTTTTAACTACTTTCACCCGCGTCTGGTTACCGATTACCTCGTCACCGTCTTTTATTTGGCTGATTCTGCGTATATCGAGACGTACCGAAGCATAAAACTTCAAAGCATTTCCACCGGTTGTTGTTTCGGGATTCCCAAACATTACACCCAATTTATCCCGCAACTGATTTATAAATATACAAGTCGTATTCGTCTTGTTAATCGTTGCCGTCAATTTACGTAAAGCCTGAGACATGAGACGAGCCTGTAATCCCATTTTCGAATCCCCCATTTCACCTTCCAGCTCTGCCTTTGGAGTAAGAGCGGCCACAGAATCGATTACAACGATATCTACAGCCGATGAACGTATAAGTTGCTCGGCAATTTCAAGAGCCTGTTCTCCACTATCGGGTTGAGAGATCCAAAGATTTTCTACGTCTACTCCTAATTTTTCGGCATAAAAACGATCGAAAGCATGTTCAGCATCGATAATAGCTGCAATACCACCGGCTTTTTGTGCTTCGGCTATAGCATGTATTGCTAAAGTCGTTTTACCGGAAGATTCCGGTCCGTATATTTCGATAACACGTCCGCGGGGCAAACCACCGACTCCCAAAGCTGCATTAAGACCAATAGATCCGGTAGAGATTACGGCCACTTCCTCAACATGATCGTCTCCCATTTTCATAATGGCACCCTTACCGTAATTCTTCTCTATTTTGTCCATTGCTGCTTGTAAAGCCTTTAATTTCTCACTCGGCACAGCAATTTTACCCCCTTTTTCAATTTTATTTTCTGCTTCTTTTTCCGCCATATAATTTGTTTTATTTATAAATTCAAGATTTGTTTTGCATGATCTTTAGTATCGACTTTGGTAATAATATTCTGTATTACACCGTTTTCATCGATCAGAAATGTCGTACGTACAGTACCCATATATTCCCGACCCGCCATCTTTTTTAAAGCCCATACACCGAATATTTGGTTCAGCGACGTATCGGTATCGGCTACAAGATCGAACGGTAAAGATTCTTTATCGGCAAATTTACGGTGCGAAGCCACACTGTCTTTACTTACCCCTATTACTTCATAACCTGCAGACCTAAGGTTTTCATACCCGTCTCTCAAGCTACATGCTTCTGCCGTGCAACCGGGAGTATTGTCTTTAGGATAAAAATAAAGAGCTATTTTACGACCGGTAAAATCACTGGCTTTTAACTCTTTTCCGTCCTGGTTAATACCTAAAATATCCGGTATTTTATCTCCTATCTTCAATGCCATATTCCTATATATTTTCTTTTTTTCAAAGATAATAAATAAAAGCAGAGACCACAACAGACAACCACAAATTATTAATTTCCAGTATTCTCTGTCATTTTATTAATCCGTCGTATCTCCTATTCTTGTGTACAAAGGAAATCAAAAGATATGCCATAAAGAAGCATATCTTTGTTTTTTCATTTTATTATATAATTTATTTTACGAGTTACCTGAACCTTTTTTTTACGGCGAGGTAAAAAAACTTTCTTCAATAAAGACTTGCCGATGTGGGCCTTACGAGAATAATTTTCAAAGGTCATGTTACGATAATCATAATCTGAATGCCAACATATATGAGGAGACACATAACAGTAGGTAGCTTCTGAAATCATCTCGCCAGTATTATTATCTTCTAATATAAGCAAATTTCGGGGAGAAGGCGCAAGACATACAATATTACGCTGACGGCATTCCCGAAGCAAGGGAGTAATAATGCCATCATAATTATCCACGATCTTGTTCAGGGAAAAATTATCATAATCGGTCTCTCCTATCTTTTGTATCGGCCTCAACTGCAATATATCGACAGGCAGATTTGGGAAAGTTTCGAATAATAACGGTAATTCTTTTATATTATCGTCATTCATCGTATAATTGATACGTAATTTAAAGCGAGGGTATAGCACTTTCACATCTTTAACATTATCGAGTACAGACACAAACTTATCATAATCGCCGTTCACCATTAAATACTCGTAAGTTTCCCGTTTTACCCCATGAACCGAAAGTGTTATTTCGTCGAGACCGGCCGAAGCAAGAGCCATTAACGAATCCCGGTTCAAGAGATTTCCGTTAGTTGTCAGCGAGATATAAGGTATTCTGTATTTTTTCCCTAAGGAAACGATAAAAGGCAGGTCTTTAAACAATGTAGGTTCTGCCCCGCAACCGATCTGCAACTTCAATGCCCTGTGAAAAAGTGAACGGGCAACAGCCTCGATATCTTCATGCAACATGATTCCATGCATCTCTCTGCGTTTCTTTTCATCACTAAAATAGCACATTCGACAACGAAAGTTACAAGCTAATACCGGATCGAGAAAAACCCCGATATATCGCTTTCCCATAAAATGCAATGCCGCTATTCCTGCCAATTTCAACCGCTGACTCTTTATACAAGAAGCTACTTTAAAAAGAGAATATATATTTCCCATTATCAACCGCTATGACAAAATCATCAACCACAAAAAAATGAAGATACCCCGGCTCAGTGAGTCGGGGTATTTTTTCGAAAAATTTCTTATTACAATTCGAGATCTTGATTAAATACCTCATGCCACGGAAGCCCCTGCTTATTGAGTTGCTCCATAAAGGGGTCGGGATCGAATTCCTCGACATTGAAGACTCCCGGTTTCTTCCAAAGTCCTTTCAAGAACATCATCGCTCCGATCATAGCCGGCACACCGGTCGTATAACTTACTCCTTGCGCACCTGTTTCGAGAAAAGCCTCATGATGACTGCAATTATTATATATATAATACGTAAGTTCTTTCCCATCTTTCCCAATACCCCGAATACGGCATCCGATAGACGTTTCTCCGGTATAATTTTGTCCCAGCTCTCCGGGATCCGGCAATACTGCTTTCAAGAACTGAATAGGAACAATCTCCACTCCGTTATATATAATCGGATCGATACGTGCCATACCGATATTTTGTATTACACGAAGATGAGTAAGATACTCCTGACCGAAAGTCATCCAGAAGCGGGCCCGTTTAAGAGTCGGGAAATTTTTAACCAAAGATTCGAGCTCTTCATGATAAATAAGATACGACTCCTTAGCCCCGATATTGGGATAAGTCAACGGTTTATGTATTTCGTGCGGTTCGGTATAAATCCACTTTCCATTTTCAAAATACTTGCCTTTCTGCGTTACTTCCCGAATATTTATTTCGGGATTGAAATTAGTGGCAAAAGCTTTTCCGTGATCACCGGCATTACAGTCGACAATGTCGAGATACTGCATTTCTTTGAAGTGATGTTTTGCCGCATATGCCGTATATATTCCCGAAACTCCCGGATCGAAACCGCATCCGAGGATGGCCGTAAGTCCAGCTTCACGAAAACGATCCTGATAAGCCCATTGCCACTTATATTCGAACTTTGCTTCATCGACCGGTTCATAATTAGCAGTATCGAGATAATTCACACCACAGGCCAAACAAGCATCCATAATCGTCAGGTCCTGATAAGGTAAAGCCACATTGATTACAATATCCGGTTTATGCTCGTTGAACAGTTTTACCAGTTCATCAACATTGTCGGCATCTACCTGAGCGGTCTTAATACGTTTGTCTCCGATCGCTTCAACAATTGCGTCACATTTCGATTTTGTACGACTGGCCAGAACGACCTCTGTAAAAATATCGGGATTTTGAGCGACTTTGTTGACCACCACGGTACCAACGCCACCTGCACCGATAATTAAAACTTTTCCCATTTCTTATATACAGGTTTTTTAATTAGTTCAATGGAATTACCTCATTTAAAAATTAAAGGTAACCCTATCATACGACATACAAAGATAATATTAATCGTGAGATTTTCCTTATCCCTAAACGAGTTTTACACATACCATACAGAGAATATGAAAAAGGCCGAGAAATTACATTTATTTCCCGACCTTTCCTATTTATAATAAAATATATGAATTATAAATCAATCGATCTCTTCATCGGCTTCATATCCGCCCATTTCACGAATGGCATTCTTCAGCATAACATATTGTTGGAAAAGATGATTTACAGGAATTTCGTTTTCAGTATGCATTGGACTCTTCAAGAAGAAACTCAAGAACCGTTGTATACCATAACGTCCTGCACGTGCAGCCAAATCGCTCAATAATACGAGGTCGAGCAAAAGAGGAGCTGCCAAAATTGAATCCCTGCAAAGGAAATTTATCTTTATTTGCATAGGATATCCCATCCAACCGAAAATATCGATATTATCCCAGCCTTCCTTATTATCGTTACGGGGAGGATAATAATTGATACGCACTTTATGATAATAATCGGTATAGAGATCGGGCTGTTCTTCGGGTACGAGTATCGACTCTAATGTAGACAATTTACTAACTTCTTTGGTACGGAAGTTTGCCGGCTCATCCAATACCAAGCCATCGCGATTACCGAGTATATTGGTCGAAAACCATCCCGAAAGGCCGAGACAACGTGTACCGATGATCGGTGCAAATCCCGATTTAACCAATGTCTGACCGGTCTTGAAATCTTTTCCGGCAATAGGCATTTTGGTTTTTTCAGCCATTTCCCACATAGCGGGAATATCTACGGTTGTATTAGGTGCCCCCATAATAAAAGGTGCGCCTTCGGCTAATGCAGCATAAGCATAACACATCGAAGGAGCGATATGTTCCTTATCATCGTTTTTCATCGCTTGTTCCAAAGCTGCAAGACTACCGTGAACCGGCTCATAAACCGGTACGTATATTTCGGTAGAAGCAGCCCAGATAACGACAATACGATTGCAATTATTTTCAGCTTTGAATTTACGGATATCTTCTCTCAACTGCTCGGTCATATCCCAGCGATCTTTGCATTTCTTTACATTGTCGCCATCGAGACGTTTGGCATAATTATGATCAAAAGCAGCCTTCATGGGAACAATCTTTTCCAATTCGTCTTTTACGGGTTCGATATCTTTTTCTTTTAATACCTCACAATTGATCGCCGATTCATATGCATTTGCCGGATAAACATCCCAAGCTCCGAATACGATATCATCAAGTTTGGCTAACGATACGATTTCTCCATAATGCTTATACTGTTTATCAGCTCCTTTACCTACACGAATTTTATCGTATTGAGTCATAGATCCGACTGGTTTTGCCAACCCCTTTCGAGCCATTAAAACCCCTGTCATAAAAGTTGAAGTCACAGCTCCTAAACCTACACAAAGTACGCCTAATTTACCCTCAGCTTTTTCCTCATTAATTTTTTCCATAATCTTTTTATTTAATACAACTTTTCAAGTTGAATAAAATGTTGAATGATGATTTCCATCAAATTTTAGTTAAATATATATTGTTTTTTCTTATCCCAAAAAGGTTTTCACAACAATTATTTACAAAGTTACTTTATTTACTTTTAAATACGAACTTTCAGCCATTTTTAAAGTGATAAAGAACATTTAAGCCTTTATATATCCTCTATTCCCATTGCCATTTATTACAACAAAAGTTCTTTTAATTTAACAATAGTATCAATTGTTTGTTCATAAGCGATCTTATCCTCTTCATCGGTCCAACCCTTTCCTTTCAACCATATCGCAGCACAACCGATAGAGGTTGCGGGAAGTATATCTTTCTTATAACTATCGCCAACGACGACCGTTTCCTCCGGCTTTAGACCCAAAGCCTCCACGCCAAGACGAAAAATCTGCGGATCGGGTTTTCTCACTCCGACAACTGCCGATTCAATAATTTTACCGAAATATTTTCCGATTCCGAAATCATTTAAAACCGTTTGTATATTTCCATAAAAATTAGAAACAAGTACCATCGGATATTTTGCATATAATTGAGATATAATATTTTCAGCTTTTTTAACCGACATATGAGCACGATCATAACAGAATCGAGAAATATCTTCACAATATTTCGAATAATCGATATCGAGAATCTTATTTTCAACAAGGTATTTAAGCTCAATCTCCACCTTTATCTTTAACATGTGATAAAAGTTATGCTCCGGTTGTATATAAACCGTATGCGCCAGAGCTCTTTCAGCATACACATACGCTTCCCGAAAAATCTCTTTACTTACAGGTATTTTATATTTGTAGTAAGCTTCCCACAAAATCTCACTCCAATGTATACCGTCACTATCGATCGTTCCGCCGTAATCGAAAATTATACCTTTCACCCTCATAAAGCGGTCAGTTTTTTTACAAAATCGTCACAAATCTTTTCGTGACGCATTCTCATATATATCAACATAATATTCAATACCGTTAGCTCAAAAACGAAATAAAGCCATACTTCATCCAAAAACAACGATATAAATAATGCTATTACCCGCGTATTGAACGAAAGCATGTTGGTATACTTCATCAATGGTAAACTTTTAGCTCTGAATTGTACCCTCAGCCATTCGGGAACATTGTCACCGTATTTGCTTCTGATGATCGAACGTAATTCCTGCATATTAGGAGTAAGACGTTCCTGAGTTCTCGTATAACCGATGTAAAAAAATTGTACGAGTTTTGTCATAAAATCTTTCTTCCACGTTAGCTTTTTGAAATTTTGTTCGAGTTGTGACATATCTTCTAATTCCGATCCGCTCTTTCCCTTTACAAAAAACAGGTGAAAATTGCGATAATAATCGGCCATAGACGCTTGTTGTGCATGGAAATATCCGGCTATAGCCCCTAACGCAAATACCGAAACATTCCATCCTTCATTCATCAATCGCAAACATAAAGCGATATAAATAGTGATAAACCAAAGGTCTCCGCTCAAACCATCGAGTATACGCCCCAACCGAGAATATTTTCCCGTCATACGGGCCAACTGGCCGTCGGCACTATCAAAAGAATTCGCCCATATAAGCAATAACATTCCTGCCACATTATACATGAGGTTATCGAAATAGAACAGAATACCGGCAGCTATCCCGATAAAAATAGACGCAATGGTAACCGCATTCGGGGATATACCCAAACGCCTGAACAACAAAGCCCACACATATCCGATAGGACGATAAAACCATAAATCGATCGTCTCTTCGGTATCCATCGACTTTAATGTCGAACGTAATGTTATCTTCTCTTTCCCGTTTTCCATAAAATCATTTTCTGGCTTCAGTCATATGCCGTACCCGTTTTTTCTTTATCGCCAAATCGAGGCTGCGTGCAATATGTATCGAAGCGATATCCCGACAAGGAGCAAAACTCGGCCAATCGTTGAAATCGATAATACATATATCACCTTCGGGAGATATAATACAATCACCTCCGTACACCTGTACATTCAATACTTCCGACGCTTTTCGGCAAATCGATTGCATTTCATCGATCGAGAACGGGATTCCTACCGCTTTCCCATTAATCTGTTCATAGCCGAATTTACTATGATTCATATCAAACGGGTAAAACCAATAAAAGAAATCGCTATCGGCGATCCCATAAAATTTTACCAAATCGCCTTCGAGATGACGATTTATAACAGCCCGGCTGATCCCACGCAATGCATATTCCCGCAATATTTCAATCGCTTCTTCAGGATGACGTACATAACTGACATCTTCTTTATGCATGGCATGAAAATCTCCTCGTTTGATCCAACAGTTCACAAATCGTTCGGCATGAAGCAACGGGAGGACATCCTCATCTGTAGATACTATAATACTTTCGGGTGAAGGTACTTTAGCTTCCAATAACAGACGAGTCATTTTTTCACGGGTACAATTCTCAATCCCGAAACCGGAATTCAAAACGATCTTACCTTCTTTTTCAAGCCGTTGGAGTTTCGAAATAGAAGCCATTTCACGGCACATATTTATCACGACATCTTCCGCAATATCTGCTACCTGAAACTCTTCTTCGCTGTATTCGGTAATCGTATATCCTTCATTATGCAAACATTGCAACGTCTGACTGAATATGGCGGCATCGTTCCCAATATGATTGGGTGAGTATGCACCTGCTCTGCGTACTGCGGCTATCCTTATATGATCTTCCATATTTTCAATTTCATTTAACGAACCGGGCTGCTTTTTCGATATCTCCGGCATGATCTACATCGATAATTTTTGTAAAAGGATATGCTTTTAATTGCATACCTTCCGAAACCAGACGACGCTGATAATTCCGCATACGGGAAACATTGTCCCGCATAGCCCTTTCCAAAATATCAATTGCCGGTTCGGTTAGGCCATAAACTCCTCCAGAAATATATCGGGCATTATCATAGACATTATCTCTGAAACCCTTTATATTCAAATCTTTATCTGTTTCAACATATAACGGCTTCTCATCATCGATAAAATCGGTAACAGCCATTAGACCTCCGATTCCGGCACTCTCTTCGAACCGGGATATATAGGATGAAAATTCATCTTCACGAAACATCGTATCAACAGTCGTAAGACAAAACCTTCCGCCACGCAACCACTCCCGTAATTCAAAAAAACTATGCATCGAACTGGGAGTGGATTTCACTTCTACATGCAAGGGCACCGGAAGCTGCAACGAATCAAGATGTCGTCTCACTTCCTGCATTTCCGAATTAATAATGATATTTATCGATTCAGCCTTGTTTTCGATAAAAATACGTATAAGACGATCGATCATCGCTTCTCCATTAATTTTTACCAAAGGCTTCGGATCTTTTACTCCTTCCCCTACCAGTCGGGACCCCTCTCCCGCCGCTATTACAGCGTACTTCATACACTCTGTTACATTACAGTTTCACAAGATGCAAATGTCAGTAATATTCGTTACGAAACAAAAAGAACGCCTTATTTTAACATTCTTCCCCATTGATAAAATAAAACTAACAAAACTTTATCAGTTACAATAGTTTACCATTTATAGCTGCATATTTTTATAAAAAAGATATAATTACATCTCTTTTGCTTTCAAATTAACAGTTACAAAGATTAATTATTATTAAAAACACAACAAATAAAAGATTGTTAAATATTAATAATACGGAATATCTATAAGCAGTTATCCCGTATTACGACCTTACTACTATTTTTCAATCTTCCTTTTCTTCTTCTTCGAGATTAAGAACTTCGTTGTCTCCACTCTTATCGAAATACTGCTTTCTCAAAGGATTCGACTTCATTTCTTTAAATCGATTGCGACAATTAAATATATCTATTGCCTGATACATCGCATGGCGAAACGACTCTTCCGAAGCCTTGTTTTCACCGGCAATATCATACCCTGTACCGTGTGCCGGAGATGTACGTATAATCGGCAATCCGGCTGTATAATTCACCCCTTCTTCCATAGCCAGAGTTTTAAAGGGTGCCAATCCCTGATCGTGATACATAGCCAACACTCCATCGAAATGAGAAAAATGTCCCGATCCGAAAAATCCATCGGCGGCATAAGGACCAAAACACAAAATTCCTTGTTCCTCTGCATCTTTTAAAGCCGGTATAATAATTTCATTTTCTTCGTTTCCCAACAAACCTTCTTCACCGGCATGAGGATTAAGTGACAATACAGCGATACGGGGTTTTATGATCCCGAAATCTTGCCTGAGCGCATAATTAAAAATACGAAGCTTCTGTACGATATCAGCCTGCGTTATCATCGATGGAACCTGAACTAAAGGCACATGTCCCGTTACCAAAGCAACACGCAAAACATCATTCATAAGTATCATCAATGATTTTCGACCTTTCCCCAAACGTTTCTCAAAATATTCGGTATGTCCGGGAAAATCGAATTTATCGGATTGTATCACATGTTTATTTATCGGAGCCGTAACAATCACATCGATAGCCCCCCGTTCGATATCGGTCGAAGCCGCCTCAAGTGCAAAATAAGCCGCTTCCCCCGATTGGGCAGTAGGTTTTGATAATTCCACTTTTACCTCTTCATCGATACAATTAATAATATTGAGTTTAAGGTCTTCGGCTTGTCCGGCTTCATTGATAATATTAAAGCTCATCGGAGGCAACTCGAGTGCCTTACGATGATAAGCCGCAACTTTGGGCGAACCATAAACGATCGGCGTACACATTTCTACAATACGCGGATCGGAAAGGGTTTTCAGAATAACTTCATAGCCGATTCCATTAATATCTCCCTGGGTAATTCCCACTTTTACCTTATAATTTTCTTCCATAAATTCTATTTCGTAATTGAAGCTCTAAGTTACTATTATTCTCCGAAATATAGATATTTTTAATTTAAATAATGTATCCTTTATTTAAGAATATCGGTTCGCGTTCCTCCTTTCCGAACAGTCGAAAGCATGCCGCATGCTGCAAAAATATCTTCACCACGCGACGAACGAATCGTACAAATTACCCCTCTACGATTAAGACAATCTCTAAACCGTATCATTGCATCTTCATCAGAACTTTTTAAATCTACACCCGGGATCGCATGAAACCGTATCAAATTTACCCGGCAATGCAATCCTCGTAGTATTTTAGAAAGTTCTTCAGCATGTTCGATACTGTCGTTCAATCCATTAAACATGATGTATTCGAAAGATAATCTTCGTTGCTTCGAAAAGTCATAATTCCTCAATAACTCTATAATCTCATATTCAGGCCACGCTTTTTCTACGGGCATTAAAGATAAACGTTCGACCGGATAAGGAGAATGCAAACTCACAGCAAGATGACACTCGCTTCCTTCGAGAAAACGAATCATACCGCTTTTATGACCGATCGTAGATATGGTAATACGTTTGGGACTCCAGGCAAATCCCCAATCAGAGGTAAGGATTTCAAGAACTTTCATCAATTCTTCGACATTATCGAGCGGTTCTCCCATTCCCATAAACACGACGTTGGTTAAGGTATCGCTTTCGGGGATCGAAACTATTTGATTCAATATTTCATTTGCAGTCAGATTCCGTGAAAACCCCTGCTTACCGGTCATACAAAAAAGGCAATTCATTTTACATCCTACCTGGGAAGATACACATAAAGTAGCGCGATCCCGATCGGGAATATAAACCGATTCAACCGAATCTCGAGCCGACTTTCCAAACAGATATTTTACCGTGCCGTCTAACGACCTCATTTCGTCAACAGGAGGGAAATATCCGACCTCATATTTTTCTCCGAGAAACAACCGGTTACGTTTCGATAAATCGGTCATTTCATCGATATGATTCACCCGTTTTACATATATCCACTTCAAAATCTGTAAAGTTGTAAAACGGGGCATTCCCAACTCTGCTACAATCTCGGCAATTTCTGATCGGTTTTTCCCGGCCAAACGAATTTTTTCCACGTTCTGTCTCCTTTTTCTATACAAAAATACGTAAACGAATGTAAGATATCAACTCGCGACGCCCTTTTTATGCATTACAATCGCATCATAAAAAAACATGTATAGAAAAATAGCCGACCGGTAGTAAAATAAATCGCTGAATATCAAAAGCAAATAATCTAAAACAATAGATACTATGCACCGGTAATTTTTTACCGATATGTATGTATTTTAATATAATCGCACATTTTAACAGCGAAACAAATACCGGAAAAATCAAGTATTGTTTTATTTGTTCATGTAACTGTATTCCCCTAACATAGGAGGCCATGTGTTAATTAAAGCCAGCAAAAATAACAAAATAGTTACTATAAGTGATACGATTATTACCAACGCCACTTTCCATATCGACCATTTCAATCCCCCCGTTTCAAGACATTCCCTGATTTGTTCTCCTTGGTAACATTTTGCTAAAAACATATATATTGTGCTATAGGTAACCGGAATAAGAAAATTAGGAATTTTTTCCATAAAAGAATATTCAAGGGCAAACAACGTGATAAATATAAAAGTGGCAATCCATGTAATCCCTGCAAACCGTCTACGGCCGAACACGCTGAAATTTTCCGCCATCAGGTAGGCTCCGGCAAAGGGTCCGCCAATGAAGGCAGCCACATAAATCATATTCGGGGTATATACTCTTTTTCGAGATATTTCATCCGTCGCATTTTTTTCCGTCGCGCAAGTTACATTTTCAATCATAATACTAATTTTATAATTACGTTCGTTACCATTTTTTCCTATTTACAAAAAGATATCCGTTTTTTTACCGTTCGCCAGAGGGTTCCTTCTTAGGCAAAATCTTTAATACGTCTTCATTCCCATCCGCATAATCCCAAACCGAACTGCCGGCCTCATCGGTCGCCAATGGGTCGGCGCCTGCAATCAACAACATTTTCACAATATCCGCATTCCCTTTTTCGGCAGCTACCATAAGAACCGTACGACCTTGCTCGTCGTGAGCTTCCGGATTGGCTTTTCTATTCAAAAAATAACTGACAAGCCGCACGTCTCCGAGAAGCACAGCATCGATCAGCGGATTATCGTCGTACATATTAAGATCAGGATGATAACGAAGCAACAGATCGAGTATTTTATAATTTTTCAGCCGGGTCGCAATTTTAAAGGGATTGTTCGTGTCTGGATAGTATGGAGAGGCGTTAAACTTCAACAATATCTCAGCGGTTTTATATCGTTTTTTTTCGACTGCATACCCCAAAGGTGAATAACCACGCCCGTCTCGTATATCTACCGATGCTTCATTAGCGATAAGCCCGATTACGATCTCGTCGAATCCGAGAGCAGCCGCTACCGACAACGATGTAGCCCCCTCGTTAAAACGGGTATGTAGCGAATCACCGAGAACAATCTCCTGCGTCAATGTATAGTCTATATCGTCAGACGCCAATAAATTAATAACAACCCCGATCCCTATTTTACCCTTATAAAGGTCAAATACCGGTTTCAGTTTTTCTCGGTAATTTCCCAACGTATAATCTTGCCGTTCAAGCAATCGCTTTACTTCGGGACTGAATTTTTTTCTTTTCAATAAATCCAGTGGGCTCATAGCATCAAAATTTTCGATTCGTGACGAGGCCCCATACGCAATAAGCAATCGGATCGTTTCTTCCTGATAATCGGAAACAGACAGGGCCTCCATATTTGTCAGCAACGGAGTATTTCCGTCTTTATCCAATGCATTCACATCAGCTCCGTATTCAATCAAAGTTTTCATCATCGACAAAACACCCGGAAGGCTTTCCGAATAATTTACAGCGGATAAACGATGAAGTGCCGTTCGGTCGGTATATCCCCATATGTCCGGGTCAGCCCCTCGTTCGAGCAAATATTTTACGATGACAGAATCTCTTACGGCGGCTTTATCGGGAAGAATGGAATATCCGCTCCGGTTACGAACTCCGATATTAGCGCCGGCTTTTAACAAAATATCTAAAATTTCGAGATGCGTTTCGGTACTTACATCCCCCTGTGTATTGATCGCATAGTCACCTCCAATACTATGGTTTACATCTACCCCTTTATGTACAAGTTCCTCAACAATATCGATCTCTCCATTTCGTACCGCATCGAATAAGCGAAAATAATCCGTTTGAACGCCCTGTTTTGCTCCTCCCGCTATTAATAAATCAAAACAAGAAGAACCCGCTACGTCTATCGGGAAGCGGTTATTATGATTAGCTAAATTAACATCGGCACCCTGTTCAATCAAATATTTTACCAATTTATAATTATCATTTTCAGCGGCATGCCACAAGAAACTACACCCGGCGGAATCTTGCGCATTAATATCTGTCCCGCTTTCCAACATAGCTTTCATCACCTCAATCGGGCCTACCTGCGTAACTCCGTTAAAATAAGGCTTCATGCCGTGCCGAAGAAGGTACTCTACTATATAGTCCTCAAAATAAGGGAGTTTTGCGACCGCATCGAACGGTCTGAATCCGTCAAGTCCCGCATTCAGGTCGGCACCCAATCCGAGAAGCTTGCCAATTACAACCGTATCTCTTTTCATTACCATTTGGCTCAATACTGTATATCGGGTAATTTTATCGGGAGCATTTATATCGCTCCCCATTTCTATCATTTTTTCAAGTAAATTGAAATGATGAAAAACAGCCGCATAAAATAAGATACCGGTGTTATCCGTAAAATATTTTACTCCCGTTTTAGGAGTCGCCCAATCTATAAATTGCATAATAAACGTCTCGTCTTGTGTCTCTTCTGCCATCGCGACAACATCCATACCGCGCATCTGATTTTTTGCTTTAATATCAGCTCCCATATCGATGAGCATTTTAGATAAGTCTGCATACCCGTAACGTACGGCTATCATCAAAGGGGTAGAGCCTTCATACATTCTTATTTTTTCGAAGGGACCGGGCTCTTCCGACGTCAGTTCGATGACATCCGAATTCTCCCGGGGCGGATAATCCCACATGACAAACAACCGGCCGTCGATACCCCGGGTTAATAGACGGCGTATGGTATCGGCACAAACCTGATTAGGAAGTTCCGATAAAACGGGACTCAATTTTTGCCATTCCTCTCGGGTCAATTGTCTACCCTGGTTATTTACAGGTTGCCCGGGAGTACAAGATCCCCTCAGCAGACAAAAAATAAAAATGCTTAATATCCACTTCATATCTCAAGAGGGTAATTATGTTAATTAATTTATTTCTTCAACACCACACCAGATCTATTATTGCAAACGGAACATAATGGGAATCACAATTTGATAGGATGATTTTACATTTTCGATTATTCCCGGCGTCCAACGAGGCATAATTTTAATCACCCGAACCGCTTCTTCCGACAATATATCGGCCGGAGATCGGGTAACTTCCACATCACCCACCATGCCGTCAGCTTTTATGGTAACCGTACAAACCACCATCCCCGATATTCCATTCTCCATGGCCTGAGGAGGATATCTCAGATTACTCCGTATAAATTGTAGCAGTGCGCTTTGTCCCCCGGGAAAACTGGGAGGAAAAGATTTCAGGGAGTCAGAGATCATATTAATCATATCTGCCTCTCGCGAAATATCGAAATAAGCTATTTTCCGTATCAGACCCTTTTTCCAATATATATGCAGGGAATTATTCTTTAACTTATCTTCATACAACAACACCGGAACTTGATTTTTACGGCTAAAATACCGAGGTCTCCCCGTTGGAATATCCGCATAACCATACTTGCCGAACACTTTTCCCAACCTTGTACCCTTTTTAATACCTCCCATTAGCTCAAAATCGGGAGACTTTTTATCAGGAGAATCAAAATAACTACCTATCCTCGAAACCCGGCATTCTCGAACCGGCATCGGTTTTCCGAAAGTATTCGTAAATGATACCTTTAACCGTTTCCCACCCCGGGTGAGTATTTCCGCACTATAAGAAAGGAGGCTCTGCTCCTGGCCATATCCGGTTTCGAAATAATAAGGTAATTCGTAAGTCGCGTCTTTTTCATTTTCGAACCTCCATCCCAATTTCTCCAACTCGCTCCACTGGCCGGGAAGCTTTATGGTATCTCCCTCGATAATGATATACTCTGAAAAATGTGCAGGACGTTGAGCTTCAACATTAAATGCAATTAATCCAAAAGTGCATAGTGAAATAATCGTTTTTATTTGCATGATATAAAGATTTTCTATTGATCAAAATATGAGCTTGCGACTGCTTATCGACAAACATAAAAAACATAGTACATTAATTTTCAGCGGGAAAGGTATATCATAGGTCTTTTCGACACTACCAGAAACACTACAAAAAATAGGTTTTCTCCAACCAACCGGGCAAATACGAACCATTCACCCTCACCACTGTACCAATTAATGTACTATGTTCAAATACTATCTAAAAAATTTTATCTTCAGTTTTTAAACCGTAACCTTTAATATGCAGCTTAAAAACAATTCATCAATCAATTTTTTAGAAAAACTTTATACGGTTATCTTCAATATCGGCTTTATTTTTCATTACCTCTATTAACTGATTAGACATAGCCGAATTCACAAGCTGTATATATTTCTGTTTCTCTGCATCATTATTCATCGGCTGAGGATTGGTCGTTTTATTATATACCGAGATAACATATACCCCATTATTACCTTTTAACGGGCCATCCACTTTATTTTCGGGAGCATAAGGTGCTGTTGCCGTTAAAATAGGTTCGAAACCGATACCGGTAATGGCATTGGTATTAAAGCTAACAAATTTAGCCGTATCCACTTTAGATGACATAGCCTGAGCATAAGAATCGATCGAAGACGCTCCTTTTTCTTTTAAAGCATTCATGATAATATCAGCCTTTTTATCGGCCATCAGTTGCATTTTCAACTGATTCTCAACATCCTTAGGAGAAGCATATCCTTCTTTTACAATATTGGCCAATACTCCTACTAAAAATTTATTTTCAGTATTAAAGATTTCAGATATATCACCTTTTTTCGCATTGAATGCCCATTTGATTACCTTACGGGCATCTCTTACCGAACCCAGACCTATATCGTCACGCGTTAAGTCTGCAGTAGAAATATTATATCCTTTTTCAGATGCATTCTTTTCGAAAGAATCTACCTTATTATTGGTTGCGATATACTGACTTATACCATTATACAAATTACTGTACGTTTCGGAACTGGGGCGTACCGTCAATACCAACTGTGCAACCTTAGCCTTCGGAACATTAGCCGTACGCTCGGTTACCTCTACGATATGTTTTCCATAGGGACTTTCTACCGTAAATACAGAGCCTTTAGCCGCACTGAATATAGCCGATACGAATTTCTGTCCCAACTGCGAAGCAGAAACTTCAGTCATCCAACCCATATCTCCTCCATTGGAGGCAGAATTGCGGTCACCTGAAAATTGTCTTGCCAAAGCGGCGAAATCACCGCCGTTCTTAGCAACCTTATATACGCTGTCGTACCGGGCAGTTATCTGAGGATCGTTCTGTAAAGGGAACATAATATGACGAACTTTAACCGAATCGGGTCCGACAGTTCTACCCATCAAACGATACATTTTATATGAATTATTATCGAAGATAGGGCCTTCCACATCATTAATCTGAGCTTTTGTCACAAAATTTTTCATGTCGGCATCCATACTTCTTTCCGAAACATAAGCGTCAACATAAGGCACATCTGTATTGAAACTCAACATACCGGCAACATCTTTGGTAGATGCAAAATTAGCTTTAAGACTATTGATTCTATCCTCAGTCGCTTTAAAGTCAGCTTTACTGGGAACGATATCGACCGTAAAATATTTAACGACACGTTGCTCTTCGCGTTTAAAATTTTCTTTTTCTTTATTATAAAGCTCTTTCAACTCCGAATCGCTGATTTTTACCGTTGAATCGGCAATAGAACTATAAGGTTGCATAGCATATATGAAATCTGCGCTTGTTTTTCCGTCCTCATAGGCTGCCTCAATGTCTAATTTATTAGGAACGACCGATTTAGACATCAACGTATAGAATTTCTGAACCAACCGTTGCTGTTTTACATTCTTTTCGAGGTTAATCCACATCTGACGTTGTTGTTCGAGTTGACGAGCCTCTTCTTCGCTCATATTCGCATTCGTTCCGTTCAGAATCATATTCAGAAAACTAAGCAAAAATTGTTTATCAAATACTCCTGTGTTCGGATCGGTAAACAACTGCTTTACTTCAGGAACGATATTATCTCCTTGCAACAGGTCGGCAAGTTCCTGTTTGGATACCGTAATCCCCAATTTTGCCGTTTCATCCTGTAATAGCAATTCATTTATCATCTGGTCGAAAACCTCCTTATTTATGCTTGCAGCAGCACCTTCGGGAAGAGACATACCGTATCTTTTATACATATTCTGCATTTCTTCCGTACGCTGATTTACACGATTCTGAAACTCTTCGACCGTAATCCTCTTACCGTTGACCACAGCCACTTTATCCTGATTCATTCTAAAGAATGTATGACCCGAATTCAACAGGTCTCCCACGATAAAGGCAAGTAATGCCACACCGATAACGGTGACGAGCAGACCTGCTTTACCTCTAATTTTCTCTAACGTAGCCATCTATTACTTTGTGTTTATTTAGTTTTTAATTTTATTTCAAATTTAGTAGGCGCACGAAGATACAAAAAATGCCATTATATCTGTGACGAATACCCAAAAAAATCGCTTTATTTCTCTATTTTCATTCTTACGAGTTCTATTTTTGTTGCATTTCTTTTTAATATTTTAAATTTAAAAGGGGGTATTTCAACAGTTTCGCCCTGTTGGGGAATTGTTTTCACATACCAAAGAATAAAGCCGGCAATAGTCATATAATCATCCGATTCCGGTAATTCTATATCGTATTTTTCATTTATTTTCTCAATTTCGAGACGCCCCGAAAAAATATATTCCGTGTCACTCACTTTTTGCAACACATAATTACGCACATCATGCTCATCTTCTATATCTCCAAATATTTCTTCTACCAAATCTTCCAAAGTAACAACACCTCCGGTTCCACCAAATTCATCGATTACCACAGCGATACTTTTCTTCTGCTGCATAAGCATCTTCATCAAGTTCTTAGCAGGCATGGTTTCGGGTACCTGTAAAATAGGTTTTATTTTAATTCTCCAGTTGTCCGATTTTTTAAACATTTCAGAAGAATGTATATAACCGATTACATTATCTATGTTATCTCGATATACTAATATTTTAGATAGTCCCGTTTCTATAAATTCCGAAATAAGGCCGTCGGCCGTTGTCGAATCTATATCTACAGCGACAACCTCATTACGGGGAATCATACAATCCCTTAATTTCAGATTCGAAAAATCAAGTGCGTTCTGAAAAATCTTCACCTCTGTTTCCACTTCGTTTTCATCATCGGCATCTTCGATACTCTGTTGTATAAAATAATCGAGATCGACTTTGCTCATCAGGCTCCCATCCCGATCTTTCGAAATCTTTACACCGCCTAACCACAAGACTCCTTTAGAAAGTACTGCCGTCAGCTTCGAAACCGGATATAGTATGATATAAAAAAGATAAGCCGGTAATGCAAATACCCGCATTACCGAATTAGGGTTTATGCGAAAAAGCGTTTTGGGTAAAAATTCAGCCGTAAGCAATATCAACAATGTCGATAAAAGGGTTTGCCCCAATACCACGAATATTTCATTATTAAATATACCGGCAAGCAACGGCTCGAGTACCTGAGCCATACCGATACCATATATTACCAATGCGATATTATTCCCTACCAACATGGTAGAAATAAATTGTTCCTGATGACGATAAAAAACATTAAGCGCACGCCCCAGAAGTGTCGATTTCTTCATATCGATTTCAAATCTCACCTTGTTAGAAGAAACAAAAGCAATCTCCATCCCTGAAAAAAAGGCAGAAAAAAGCAGTGACACTATAATGGTCCATATCAATAGACTCATTCTCCACCTCCTTTCCGACGAGGGGCGTAACGTTGAGCATTAGACCGTTCATCGGCAGAAATAGCGACGTTAGTGCTATCCGAAGTACGAGACTCCTGCTTTATCGGGAAACTGGAATCATAAGCGCCTTTAAAAAGGTAACGTGTCATCGACTCGTTTGAAACGAAATTACGGGCTCGTATAATTTTATCATCCCGCTGTATATATACATTGCTATCGGTATACATTTCTCTCCGGTTCTGATCCCAGAAAAGTAGCTGCGTTTCGAATATTTCGTTTTTAATATTTTCCATTCTGACGTTTCCCACCAGTTTCCACAACTTTTTATCTTTATAATAATAGGCGGTATCTCCTACTATAAATGATTCGGTATGATAGGTAGAATCGAATTGTTCTACATAAAGTCCCTTCGGAAAATACCAATACGGCTCCGCTGCCGCTTCAAACATCAGCCATTCCTTAGCTTTCACCCGATACCGCGTAATACCCGAGTCGGATATAAGCGTCTCTACATCGTAAGTGTATAACGTTGGCAGCAGCTTAGCATCCGTTATTTCTCCTGCGACTTCAGTTTTTGTTTTAGATGTACATGAAGAAA
Source organism: Coprobacter tertius (assembly GCF_024330105.1). Lineage (NCBI taxonomy): Bacteria > Pseudomonadati > Bacteroidota > Bacteroidia > Bacteroidales > Barnesiellaceae > Coprobacter > Coprobacter tertius. The sequence goes on along the minus strand of NZ_JANDHW010000002.1, from coordinate 342,190 downwards.
AAATAAAGATAAACCCCGACACGATTGCCAGCAAAAGCGGCATAAGACGCATCAGAGTATCATTTTTCCTCCAAAAAGAAGTATCAGGTATTGCCATTTTTAAATTATCATGTGCGATTAATATACGATTATTGTATATTCAAACTGCAAAAATAACGAATTAGGAATATATAATCTAATCTTTTGTTTCAAAATTTCGATATAACGGGAAAGGGGGCAATTGCCCCCTTTCCCGTTATATCGAAATCCACAAATTATCAATTGATTTTTTCTTTATAAAACCATTTTTCATTAAATGTAAGGCTTATCGACAGTCTGAGATAATTTTCGGTAATCAGTTTTTTAGGAGTAGTCTGACGATTCACATATTCGAGCGCAATATTAATCAAAGACCGGCTGTTCAACACAGGGATACCAAATCCGCAACTCACTCCTATTTCTCTCATATCACACTGCTTTCCCGTCTCCATATCGTCTATTTTCTGATAAGCCTTGTTATAAAACAATCCGGCCCGATAATGCATCTGTTTTCCGAAATTTTTCGACATGGCATCTGGGATATATTCGCCTCCGAGAGAAACTCTCATCCGATTATTCTGATTACCGAGCACTCCGGCATATTTTGCTTTTGCCCAAGCTTGATAAGTAAAATCGGCTCCTACAATAAAATTATTTTTACGCATATACGTAAAACCTCCACCATAAGAATTAGGTAATTGGTACCGATTTTTCAGACTTTCGGATGTCGTACTTACCACCGACTCCGAAGATGATGTATAATCACTTACCGTATTGGTCATCGACCCTAACAAACTCTTTTTGGGAGAATATACGACACCGAAGATCAATTTGTCTTTATACTTATTTTTAATCTGATATGCGTACTGCGCTCCGAATTCGATATGAAAATCGGAAACATGCATTTTATTTTCAAGCAAACTACCGACCGTGTTTCCCGAAGAAGGAATAATATAATTACTGTGGGTAACATTTCCGAAAAGATATCCCATATTAAAACCGATCGAAAACGCATCAACCGGACGATAACCGATACCGGCATACGCTTGGTTGATACCGCCTTCCCCAACTTTCGTATCGTCTCCATTGGGAAGTGTTCCGCCATAACTGTACCCTACATACGAATAAGGAACCAGCCCCACACTTGCCGCCATTTTCTTACTCAGCGGAAACTGCATGACGATATATTCGAGATTACCGTTTATATTTTTCTGTTTCAGCCCGGCAGGATATTTACTCGTCGGGCTTTCTTTCATCCATACATTCTGCAGATTTACTCCAAAATCAAAAAGAAAAGTAAGAGAATCCATCGAAGCGTACGACGCCGGGTTTTTTACATTTATCTGTCCCGAAGATTGCAAGCCGTAACCTATACCTCCCATGGCACGATCCATGCCAAAAGAATTATCATCAAGAATACCATACCCATAACGCGAGTAAGGAGAATTCGTATTATTTTGCGCATTGGCACTCACAGCCCCCGCACATGCCGCGATGAGCACCCAAATAGAAATCTTTTTATTTAACATTATAGTCCAGTATTCTGTTTAATCCTTTTAATACAATATTTTTATCTGCAAAGATGGTGCTTTTTACTCGTTCGGCAAATAAAAAAGCGTCACCCCCCGTTAAAAAAATTAAAACTTCAGGGCATTTGCTTTTCACTTCTTCAATATATCCCTCCATTTCGAAACGGATACCTTCCATTACTCCCGAACGTATAGCCGTATCGGTATCATAACCGATTGCCGGTATATCACCCTCTTTAGGCACCATCGGCAAACGACCGGTAAACGCATGTAATGACTTTAAACGCATTTTTATACCCGGAGAAATATTTCCTCCTATAAAACGACCATCCGCCGTTAACACATCATACGTTATCGCCGTCCCGGCATCTATTACCAATATATCATGCCCTTTTTTTTCATAAAATGCCCCCACGACTCCGGCTATACGATCGAGACCGAGTGTATCGGGAGTACGATAATCGATGTTTATCGGCAACAACGTCTTATGATTAAACTCGATAAATCGCTCGATATTGTCTCCGAGCCAGATTATTTCCTTTTCGGAAGGAGCCGCCACCGAAGCATATATACAAGCTTCGATAGAATAATCTTCCAGTAAACCGGAAACAATCCCCTCATCCCACTTTCTGAGTTGTGTAAAGGCGACAGGCTCGTTTTTATCAAAAACAGCGAGTTTTAAAGTAGTATTTCCCTGGTCGATAATTAAATTTGCCATCATGAAATTTTGCACAAATGTACAAAGAAACAATAGAATATTCTTAAAGTGGATATAATTCTTTCGCAAACAAAAAAGATTATGTACGTTTGTATAAATTTTCGGATGTATGAAGAAAAAACTTTTACACAGCTGGACTTTTTTGCGGAAACACCTGTCGATCATACGGATTTTCGCCGTTTCATTTATCGTCATCATGCTATTTGTCGACGATAACAGCTTTTTACAAAGTTTTCTTTACGACCGCAAAATCAGAGAATTAAAAAAAGAGATAGAACATTATCAAGGCGTTATAGAGAACAGCCAACAACAATTGAACGAATTGCGCTCAAATAGTGAGAATCTCGAAAAATTTGCCCGGGAGCAATACCTGATGAAAAAATCCAATGAAGATATCTATATCATAGAAGATTCCAAAAATGAATAATAAAACCCGAAATCTTATTTTCAACCTTTCCGCTTTATGCGTTTTATGCTCAGCAGCCCTTTTTATTACAGGTTGGTTTTTATCGCCCTACGTTTTTGCGGTAGGTGCTGCCGGTATGGCTGTTACAAGGCTTACTCGCATTTATAATGGAAATAATCTGCGGCTTAAACGACTATATCGTATGGAAACGTTATCTTCTTTACTTATCGTCGCAGCCTCTTATTTTATGTTCAGAAAACAGAACGAGTGGTTCCTTTTACTGACCATAGCCGCCGTACTCCAGCTTTATACGGCGATATTGATTCCCGGAATAGAGAAAAAAGAGAACGAAAAATAAAAATACCTGCCATACATTATATCTATATGACCATAAACAGATAGACTGTTCATTATAAAATAAAAACAGACTCTTTTACAAGAGTCTGTTTTTTATATCGGATATGGTTGTACTTCTTATTATTCGGCAACCACTTCGAAAGGAATCTCTACGCTAACTTCTTTGTGCAGACGTAAAGTAGCTTTATAAGCACCTACTTCTTTAACAGCTTCTTTGATATAGATCACTTTGCGATCGATCTCATATCCGGCTTTTTCGAGAGCTTCAGCGATTTGGATATTATTTACCGAACCGAAAATCTTTCCGGTAGAGCTTGTTTTAGCGCCGATAGTCAGGGAAACACCCTCCAATTTGGCAGCGAGTTCTATAGCGTCGTTTTTAATCTTTTCGAGTTTGTGCGCACGTTGCTTCATGTTTTCGGCTAACATCTTCAATGCAGAAGGAGTAGCGATAACAGCTTTACCCTGGGGGATAAGATAATTACGACCGTAGCCGCTTTTCACGGTTACAACATCATCTTTATACCCAAGATTCAGTACATCTTCTTTTAATATTACTTGCATTCTTAATTCCTCCTTCTTTTAAATTATTTCATCATATCTGTTACATAAGGAAGTAACGCCAAATGACGAGCTCTCTTTACAGCTTGTGCGATACGACGTTGGAACTTCAATGATGTACCGGTAATACGACGGGGTAAAATTTTACCTTGTTCGTTCAGAAATTTTTTCAGGAATTCGGGATCCTTGTAGTCGATATACTTAATACCGCTTTTTTTGAAACGACAGTATTTTTTCTTTTTGATGTCCACTGAGGGAGGAGTCAAATATCTGATTTCAGATTGATTTTGTTGTGCCATGACTTAGTTCTCCTTTACTTCTTTAGATTTAACACTTCTTCTTTTTGCAGCATATTCTGCAGCGTATTTATCCATTCTAAAGGTTAAGAAACGGATAACACGTTCATCCCGACGAAAGTTAACTTCCAGTTTAGCGATAACAGTCGGATCTGCGTTAAACTCCAACAGCTGATAAAAGCCTGTCGATTTTTTCTGGATAGGATAAGCCAGCTTGCGCAATCCCCAGTTTTCTTCATTGATTATTTCGGCGCCTTCGGCAACCAAAATATCTTTGAACTTGTCTACCGCTTCCTTCATCTGTACGTCAGATAAAACGGGAGTTAAAATGAAAACGGTTTCATAATGATTCATACTCATTTAAATTAACTTGTTATTTAAATTTTTTCATTGCGGTGCAAAGGTAGTCATTTTTTACATACCTGCAACTTTTATATCGTTTTTTTACTTTATAATAAACCGGCTAAATTGATGATTAGAATATTTACACCCTCTGTTATATATCTGTATCTAAAAAAATAGTATCTTTGTTGCTTAAACAATAATTATTTTATGAACCATTCAGCTCTCGATATCGAACTCGTATTCGTCGTTTTAAGCGGAAAACTTTCTGCGGCTATCAATCGCAAAATATACCGGAGTTTTCGTAAAATGAATATCGACATTACTCCCGAACAGTGGACCGTTCTTTATTATCTATGGTCGAAAGACGGAGTAAGCCAACAAGAACTCTGCAACGCGACTTTTAAAGATAAACCGAGTATGACCCGGCTTATCGATAACCTCGAAAAACAAGGACTCGTACAACGTTCGGCAAGCCGGAAAGACCGTCGTACCAATATTATTACTCTCACAGAAAAGGGGCGTAAACTCGAAATAGAAGCTCAACCAGTCGTTTTAGAGACCAAAGAAGCTGCTCTTAAAGATCTTTCCGACGAAGAGATCGAAACCGCCCAATATTTACTGAATAAGGTGTTTAATAATGTAAAAAATTCACTCGGGGAAAAGATATAATTGCCTGCCGGCTGTTTATCGTCATATCCAAAACCTTTAAATTTAAATGAAACGTATATTATTCCTCTTAATTTTTACACTGCTGGCATCGGGATCGTTGCATGCTCAATATTCGATGGATGTTTTGGGTGGAAGGTTCGAAATGCGTACCCTCGATATGCCCGACGATTACGACGGAAAAGTAATTACCACCCTCATCAGACGGGAAGCCAATAAACCCTCTGATAAGGCGATACTTTATATTCATGGCTACAACGATTATTTTTTTCAGAGTTCTCTGGCCAAAACGTTCAATGATTCTTGTTTCAATTTTTATGCCGTAGATTTACGCAAATATGGACGATCGTTACTCGCATCGCAAACTCCGTTTCAAGTGCACGACCTCAAAGAATATTTCGCCGATATAGATACTGCCTTGCACATTATGAAAGAAGAAGGTAACAAAGAAATAATTTTGATGGGGCATTCTACCGGCGGTCTCATTTCTGCCCTGTATTGCGAAGAATATCGTAACGACTTACCGGTAAAAGGGCTTATACTCAACAGTCCGTTTCTGGATATGAACCTAAATAAATTCCAAGAAAAAATTTTAATTCCCATCGTATCTTTCACCGGCATTTTTACTAAGAATATGAAAATAAAGCAAGGTAAATCGACCGCTTACGGCGAAAGTCTGTTGGCAGACAAACACGGTGAATGGATATACGATACCAACAAAAAATTTCTGCAATCGAGACCGCTTACGACCGGATGGATACGTGCCATACACCGGGGACAGAAAAAAATACACCGGGGTCTCGACATTCCCTGCCCCATACTCGTACTTTTCTCAGACCATTCGGTATATGGAGACAAGTGGACTCCCGAACACCAAAATGGCGATGCAGTACTCGATGTAAAAGATATCAAAAAATACGGAATCAATTTAGGGAAAAGTGTCACCGAAGTAGCAATAAAGGACGGAATGCACGATCTTATCCTTTCCAAAAAATCGGCTCGAGAGGCAACTTATAATGCTATATTTCAATGGCTCGATAAAACCGGACTCGACTAAAATGTACAGAATAAAAACGATTAGCCCGTAAACCTAAAGTATCGGTTTACGGGCTAATCGTTTTATATCCGGATGTAATCAAAAAAATATTCTCTGATAAAATCCGGCTCTTTTGCGGTGAGAACAATTATTGTTCTTTTCCACTCTCCAGATCAGAAATCTGACGCCGGAGAATTTCACATCCTTTATTGTTGATCGCCTGCTCGCGAGTAAGCTCTTTTACAGACTTCATCGCCATAGCGAGTTCATACGAAGCATTTATCATCTTACGGGAACGATCGTCCAGCGTAAACGAATAAGGCCTCTTCCCCTCGTAACTTACCTTTATTTTACCGGGAGTATTATAAATCAATTCAGCCACGGCAATCATTTGTTCCCCTTTATACGTTACGACTTCGGTCGTATTTCCGTCATTAACGAAACGGAAATTACGGGCGCCATCATAAGGCACTACTTTGGTCATGGCATAAGAGCCATCAGGGGCCTCCACCCTCATCGACTCATGATGCAATGCAGCAGGACCGAAATATACACTTGCGATTTCCATAATGCCGTCTTCACTTACCTGAGCACGCACATAACTCCGATTCACAACCGGGTTATTCTTCTCCGACTTATAAACATAATGGCCGGTTTCTTCATACTTCTCATCTTTACTCAAGAAAAAATCTTTTTTCAAACGGTCCACCTCCGCTTTCTTCAAAGGAAGCAAACTATCGATATAAACAAGATTACGTTCAGACTCTTTCAAATTTACTCGGCACATCAGTATCATTCCTTTTTTTATCTGGTCGAAAGCTTTAGGATACAATACCTTAATACTATCGATCTGTTGTTTCGCCTGGTTATAATCTCCCTGTTCGTAAAGCGCTTCGGCCTTTTTATATTGAGCCTCCGCCTTTTTATCGGTTTTTCCGCAAGAAATTATACTAAAAGACAGAACGACTGCCCATAACAATTTTTTCATAGATTTACTTTTCAAATATTCGACGTAATATATTTCTGCATACAAAAGTAACAATTTTCTTTCAAAACGGCCGTCGTGTTTTCCTGTTTATCCCTACTCCAATTACAACCTTCATTCCTATAAAAGTTCGAACGACATGAAACCATTTGCAACGACAATTTTCATTTTCCGTTTATATCTGCCATATAATCAGAGAAACCGATCGGGATAAACATCCCGTCTAAATTCTAATTATTGGGTACGCTCTACATTCTTTACCCCTTTTACCGTTTTCAGTTTTTTTATCAGGCTGTTCAGAGACGAAAGATCATCGACCATTACCGTAATATGTCCCTGGAAAAGTCCATCATCCGACTCGATTGAAATATTTCTCATGCTCACATTCTTCTCTTTTGAAATAATCGAAGTAATATTGGTTACGATTCCGATGTCGTCATGACCGACAACCCGTAATACGGTAGCATATTGAGACCCCTGCTTACCTGACCAGCGTGCTTTAACGACCCTGTAACCAAAACGGGATCGCATAGAAAAAGCGTTGGGACAATCTATGCGGTGTATCTTTATACTCCCCTGAGTAGATACGAATCCGAAAATTTCGTCCCCATAAATAGGATTACAACATTTCGACAGTTTATATTCGACCCCTTTCAGATTTTGGTCGATTACCAATACATCTTCTTTCGAAGCATCCTCGTCATATAATTGAGGCACAAAATTCTCGGCGGTACGTAATTCCGAGAAATCTTCATTTTCTTTTTCCTTCCGGTCGAGATCGAGATAATTATCCAAAACGGTATTTACGTCGAGATTCTCCTGCGCCAACGCATAATAAAAATCGGTTACAGTCTTATATCCCATTTTCTTTATCAAACGCATCAGGATCGATTCATCCACCTCGATTTTTCGATTTTTAAACCGCCGCTGCAACAATTCTTTTCCGAATTCGGCTTCTTTGAACTGAGCCTCGTTCAAAGCCTGTTTTATTTTTACCCGTGCTTTAGAAGTCGTTACGATATTCAGCCAGTCTTGTTTGGGCGACTGTGAAGGCGCAGTCAGCACCTCGATCGTATCTCCGCTACGTAATTCGTATTTTATAGTCTGGTTTTTGCCGTTCACACGAGCTCCTACACATTTACTACCGAGACCGGTATGTATCAAAAAGGCAAAGTCGAGAACCGTAGCTCCTTTCGGTAATTTATACAAGTCACCTTTAGGAGTAAATACAAATACCTCTTTATCGTAAAGGTCCATTTTAAACTCTTTCATAAGTTCCATAGGACCGTTATTTGCCGATTCGAGAATATCACGCACGTTATTCAACCAATCGTCGAGGCCGCTCTCGCCTTTCAATCCTTTGTATTTCCAATGCGCCGCAAGTCCTCGTTCGGCAATTTCATCCATACGCTTACTGCGTATCTGCACTTCTACCCACCTGTTACCGGGCCCGAAAACAGTGATATGCAACGATTCGTACCCATTGCTTTTCGGTATCGAAAGCCAGTCTTTAAGCCTTTGCGGATTAGGTTGATACATATCCGTAACTATCGAATACACTTTCCAGCAATCGGCCTTCTCCTGCTCTTCGGGAGTATCCAGTACTACCCGAATGGCGAACAAATCGTAAATATCTTCCAAATCGGCCTTTTGCTTCTTCATCTTATTCCAGATCGAAAAAATCGATTTCGTCCGTCCTTTAATTTCAAAAGTCAAACCGGCTTCTTCGAGTTTTTTCTTTACAGGAGCGATAAATTCTTCTATATACTTGTCTCGAGCCCTTTTGGTCTCTTTTAATTTATGAGCGATCTGTGTAAAAACCTCCCGGTTGGTATATTTCAGAGAAAGGTCTTCGAGTTCCGATTTTATACGATACAACCCCAGGCGATGCGCCAGCGGAGCATACAGGTACGAGGCCTCAGAAGCCACATCCATACGGTATCTTTCGTTCGGATGATGGTTAATCATACGCATAAGACACAAGCGGTCGGCAATCATAATAATAATTACCCTCACATCTTCTGCAAACGTCAGCAGTAACTTCCGAAAGTTTTCACTTTCCACAATTTCCTGTTTGGCATAAAGACTATTAGCCTTTATCAGCCCGTTAATAATTTTAGTGATATCGGTACCGAATTCTTTTTTGATATCTTCGAGAGATAAAGAATCGCATTGCACTACATGATAAAGCAAAACCGCAATAAGCGTACTGCGCTCCAAGCCGACTTCCTTAGACAAAATCAGAGCCGTGTTCATATTCCGCAACAATACGTTTATTCCATTTTTATCATGCAGATAATTACCCGACTCGATCGCATGGGCTATCAATTTCCGAATACGCAGAAAATCCTTCTCTCCTATTAGCGAACGGGACGAGCGAGACAAAGAACGATAAGATTCCAAAAAATCAGAACGTTCGGCCGGAGTAAAATAAGTATTCTTCACCATAAGCCCGTAAATTTCAAAAATACGATTCAAATATATATTTTTTTAGCCTTACTCATTCCGATTTTAATAAGCTTTTTGTAAATTTGAAAGGATTTGTATCAAATGATAACTTTTTCACTATATAATCAATTAATTACTATGTTAACACAACAAGACAAGGAAGTTATATTCCGTAAAGGAATTTCGGAAGCCCAAATCGAATCACAACTCGAATCTTTCAAAAAAGGATTTCCATTTCTTACGCTTTATGCACCTGCCACAACAGGAAACGGAATATTAGCCCTGAATAAAAACGAAATCGAAAAATACCTCGGTATCTGGGATGAATATCTGAAAAAAAACCGGAAAATCGTAAAATTCGTACCGGCATCGGGTGCTGCTAGCCGCATGTTTAAAGCCCTTTTCGAGTTCCTCGGAGCAAAATATACATCGCCGGAGACCGATGCCGAAAAAACCTTTTTCGAGAATATCTCCTACTTTGCGTTTTACGACGACCTGAATAAAGTATGTCTAAAAAACGAAGGAAAAAATATAGATGAACTTCTGTCGGTCGGCAAATTCAAAGCGATCGTTTCAAATCTTTTGTTACCGGAAGGACTCGATTACGGCTCTCTTCCGAAAGGAATGCTGAAGTTTCACCGATATGCGCAAGCCTCTCGCACAGCAATGGAAGAACACCTGGTAGAAGGGGCCTTGTATGCCGGCAACACCGGCGGAGAAGTTAGCGTACATTTCACCGTCTCTCACGAGCATCTTCCTCTTTTTAAAGAACGAGTAACCCAAAAACAACCAGAATACGAGAAGAAATACGGAGTACGTTACGACATCAGTTTTTCCGAACAAAAATCGTCGACCGACACGATAGCCGCCGATTCCGAAAACCATCCTTTCCGGGATAACGGAACCCTTCTTTTCCGCCCCGGCGGCCACGGAGCCCTCATCGAAAACCTGAACGACATAGACGCCGACGTCATTTTTATAAAAAACATAGATAACGTCGTACCCGACAGGCTAAAGGATATTACCGTACAATATAAAAAAGTGATCGGCGGGATACTTATTTCTTTGCAACAGCAGATCGACGAATATACCTCTCTTTTAGAAAGCGGTAAATATACGATCGAAGACTTACGCGAAGTGATCGATTTTCTGCAACACAAATTATTCATCCGAAATCCCGAAACAAAGCTGCTTGAAGACGGGGAGCTGGCAATATATCTGCTAAAGAAACTAAAACGTCCCATACGGGTTTGCGGCATGGTAAAAAATATCGGCGAACCGGGCGGCGGCCCTTTCCTCGCCCGCAACCAAGACGCGACTTATTCACCACAAATTCTCGAAAGTTCGCAAATCGACATGAACGATCCCGAATCGAAAAAAATGTTCGAGACTTCTACTCATTTCAATCCGGTAGATCTGGTTTGCGCCGTAAAAAATGCCAAAGGAGACAAATACGATCTGCGTAAATTCGTCGACAAAAACACCGGTTTCATTTCAATGAAATCCAAAAACGGAAAAGAACTTAAAGCACTCGAGTTACCGGGATTATGGAATGGCGCCATGTCCGACTGGAACACCCTCTTCGTAGAGGTTCCCATCGAAACGTTCAATCCGGTAAAAACTGTAAACGATCTGCTGAGAGAGCAACATCAAGGATAAAACAATATTTTAGCAATGAAAATAAAACTGGGATGATATGATTACACATCCCGGTTTTTAACATAAAATCTTCACCGGTTATTTACCACATCCTGTGTAAGAGGAAATAATACCTGGCGACATCGCGATTACAAGATTATGTATTATGTCCCGTCGGATCACAAATCCGACGGAACGAACTGTATGTTTGCATCGAAAATCATCTTTTCTTTACCGGGAGATAAAACAAACTTCAGCAAAATATAAATAAATTTGAATTTGCAACCGGATTGCACTATCTTTGTACTAAATCATCACATAATTCAAATTACACGTTACTATGAAAAGAACCCTATTGTCCCTAACCGGGATAATTTTATGCCTTACATTTTCACTATCCGCTTATGCGGGCATTCCTGTAAATTTACGATGCGAATATTTGACCGAGCCGATCGGTATCGATACAGATTCTCCTCGCCTCACCTGGGAAATACGTTCGGAAAAGGACGGTACCTCACAAACCGCTTACCGCCTGATTATCGACACCGATCCTCTAAATATCGAAAAAGGTACCGGTACTTTTTATGACAGCGGAATTATAAAATCGGACAAACAGCGAATAGAATACAACGGAAAAAAACTTCAGCCTTGTACCCGTTATTATTGGAACATAACCTACTGGGATGAAAACGGAACAAAATCGGAATCTTCTGAAACCAGCTATTTCGAAACCGGTTTAAAAAACACATCGTGGAGAGGAAATTGGATATCAGATAACCGATCGATCGATTTTAAACCCGCTCCCTATTTTCGTAAAGCTTTTAATATTAATAAAGAAATAAAATCGGCCCGAGCTTACATCGCCGTAGCAGGACTTTATGAATTATCCCTCAACGGAGAAAAAGTAGGCGATCACCGACTCGACCCTTTATATACTCGTTTCGACCGGAAAAACTTTTATATTACCTACGATGTAACCCCACAACTTTCAAAAGGAGAAAATGTGATTGGTGTATTATTGGGCAACGGTTGGTACAATCACCAGTCTATGGCCGTGTGGAATTTCGACAAAGCCCCCTGGAGAAATAGACCCGCGTTTTGCCTCGATCTGCGAATTACTTATACCGACGGAACGACTGAAGTTATCGCATCGGGATTAGATTGGAAAACCTCTTCGGGAGCACTTATTTTCAACAGCATTTATACAGCCGAACATTACGATGCCCGCCTCGAACAAAAAGGATGGGATAAACCGGGATTCGACGACTCGAAATGGCATCATGTAGGTTACAGAGGAGCCCCTTCTCCCCGAATCGTTTCCCAACAGGTGCAACCGATACGAAACGTTAAAGAGTACACAGCGAAAAATATTAAGAAACTGAATGATACTACTTATCTGTATGACTTCGGACAAAACATGGCAGGCGTAACCCGTTTACGGACCGCAGGAAAAGCAGGTACTGAAATAAGACTTATCCACGGTGAAAGATTAGGAAAAAACGGTCATGTAGATTTGTCGAATATCGACGTTTACCACCGCCCGAAAGACAAAACCGATCCTTTCCAAACCGATATTGTAATCCTAAGCGGAAACGGCACTGATGAATTCATGCCGCGTTTTAACTACAAAGGTTTCCGCTATGTTGAAGTTGTCGGAACCGAACCGTTGCAACTCGACACAGCAAGCCTGAAAGCTTATTTCATGCATAGCGACGTATCTCCAATGGGTAGAGTATATGGTTCGAACCCGATTATCGAACAGCTGTGGCAGGCGACGAACAATGCGTATTGCTCGAATCTGATGGGGTACCCTACCGATTGCCCGCAACGTGAAAAAAACGGCTGGACAGGTGACGGACATTTCGCAATAGAAACCGCCCTGTATAATTACGACGGTATTACAGTATATGAAAAATGGTTAGCCGACCACCGCGACGAACAGCAACCTAACGGTGTATTACCCGACATTATACCTACCGGAGGCTGGGGATACGGAACATCGAACGGTGTAGACTGGACAAGCACAATAGCAATTATTCCTTGGAATATATATCTTTTTTACGGTGACGACCGGCTTCTGAAAGAATGCTACGACAATATAAAACGTTATGTCGATTATATCGACAACACTTATCCTTCAGGCTTAACGTCTTGGGGACGCGGAGACTGGGTACCTGTAAAATCGCATTCTTCATTGGAACTCACCTCTTCGGTATATTACTTCATAGATGCTACCATTCTTGCCAAAGCCGCCGCTATGTTCGGAAAACCGGAAGATGAAGCCCATTATAAAACTTTAGCCGAAAAAATACGCAGAGCCATCAACCACAAATATCTGAACGAGGAAACAGGCATATATGCCAACGGAACACAAACCGAATTAAGCGTTCCCTTATTCTGGGGTGTCGTACCTGAAAATCTTAAAGAGAAAGTCGCCGAAAATTTAGCAAAAAAAGTATGTGAAAGCGATTTCCACCTCGATGTGGGTGTATTAGGAGCAAAAGCCATCCTGAGTGCCCTGAGTGATAACGGACAAGCCGAAACCGCCTATAAAATAGCCGTACAGAATACATATCCGTCGTGGGGATGGTGGGTCGTAAACGGAGCGACTACCTTATTGGAAAATTGGGATTTGAATGCCACTCGAGATATCTCTGATAACCACATGATGTTCGGAGAAATCGGAGGCTGGTTCTTCAAAGGATTAGGCGGAATAAAACCGGACCCTGAAAATCCCGGATTCAAAAATATTATTCTGCAACCAAACTTTATAAAAGATTTGCCCTCTTTCTATTCGGAACATCGGACACCCTACGGACTGATCGTTTCGAAATGGACACGCAAGAAAAACAAAATAAATTATACGGTAGAAATTCCAGCCAATTGTACTGCGACCCTCCTATTACCGAATGACGAATCACCGCGCATTTTAAATTCGGGAAAACATTCTGTCACAATAAAAAACAAATAAATATAAAACCCCAAAATAAACCCCGGTATTGCCGGGGTTTATTTTTAAAACTTTATCATTCCGATACCTGCTTTTCAAAAGCCTGCCATAAATTATCTCCCGGAACGGGCGCCGTAATCTCGATTTGTTTTTTAGAAACCGGATGTATAAAAGAAATATATCTGGCATGCAGACTAATTCCGCCATCGGGATTAGAACGTTCGGCTCCGTACTTCAAATCTCCCTTTATAGGACATCCCATTTTAGCCAACTGACATCTGATTTGATGATGCCGTCCCGTTTTCAAATCGATTTCCAATAAATGGTACTTATCGCTATGAGCGATTACCCGATATGTCAACATAGCTTCTTTGGCATTCGGTTTCATTACATCATAAGCAACCGACTTGTTTTGTTTTTCGTTCCGTACCAGATAATGCCTCAATTCACCGGTTTCCTGAGAGGGCCTATTTTTTACAATCGCCCAATAAGTTTTTTTTATTTCTCCGTTACGAAACATATCATTGAGACGGGTAAGCGCTTTACTTGTTTTAGCAAATACCACCAATCCGCTGACAGGACGATCGAGACGATGCGTTACTCCTACAAAAACATTGCCGGGTTTAGCATATTTTTCCTTCAACCAGGATTTCAGCAATTCCGACAAAGGTGTATCTCCCGTTTTATCTCCCTGCACAATTTCCGAACCGGTTTTATTTACAATAATAATATGATTGTCTTCATATACGACTTCCATTACTCTCTTTTTACAGATTAAGGTTGTAAAGGTAATACAAGTATCGATGTTAAACAAAAATGCATCGCTCGAAAATCATCATATTACGTGTTGTGGCACAACATTCCGGTAATTCAAATGTTCCATATGTGACTAAGATCAACTTTTCCTCTTTTACTTTTGGGAAAGAGATATTTTTATTATTTTTACCGTATAAAACAAAAAAAGTATCCTATTAACTAAGAACTATGATTTATAAATTTTTGCTTATATCCGATGAGGTCGATAATTTCGCCCGTGAGATCAGCATCGATTCTGAGGCAACATTTCTCGATTTACATAATGCAATCCTCGACTCGGTAAATTTCACTAAAGACCAGATAACCTCTTTCTTTATTTGTGAAGATGATTGGGAAAAAAAGACAGAAATTACACTGATGGAAATGGATACAAGCTATGAAGACGATTCGTGGGTGATGGAAGACACCCGACTGAACGAACTTCTCGAAGATGAGAAACAACGATTGTTATACATCTTCGATAACATGAACGAACGCGCTTTCTTTATGGAATTAAGAGAAATAATCCCGGGGAAAAACCTCGAAAAGCCAGTTTGTACCAAGTCTATCGGAAATCCACCCCAGCAAATAACGGTTCCGGAAGATTTCGATAAACCTGCCGCAGCAGGAGATACGGGGTTTGGAGAAGATTTTTACGGCGACGAAACTTTCGATCCGTCCGAGTTGGATGAAGAGGGTTTCAACGATCTCGACATGAGTGAAGGTGCCTCTTTCGGAGAAGATAACCGCTTTTAATATTTAAAAATACAGTGTCGTAAAATTCTCGGCACTGTATTTTTCTGTCATCACCTGCTTTCGAGTCTAAAATCGGGCATGCAAGTTATCAAGATGCCATAAAACACGGTATCTGTCGAATTATTTATATTTTTATTATAAAAAGTTTTCGATCAATCCCGAAATTCATCCAGATCGATCTTCAATTCTTCTCTCAACGTATGCATCCTGCTCTTTACTGTTCCGATATTCAAAGAAAACATTTCTGATATTTCTTTATAAGAATATCCCATATAATAAAAGCCGAGCATATATCCGTAATTTTCATCATGAGAGGCTAAAGCCTTATTGATATATTCCAAATCATATTCATCTTCGACATGACACTCGGTAGAGAAAAACTCGGTTTTAACATCGCTATAATCAATAAATTCGATGCGATGCGCCTTACGATAATCATTCACAAAATGATTACGCATTATTTTGCGTAACCATGCCATAAAATTACCGCATACAAAACTTTCTTTATTCAGATATGCCTTAATCATTGTTTCCTGTACCAGATCTTCGGCAAGATATACATCATTAGTAAGCCATAATGCGTATGAATACAATTTCTTCCGGCACTTTTCCAGTTCGGTTTCAAAATCTGAGTTGTTCATAGATATCAAATTAACGAATGTGTGATGATCCTCTTTATTCCGCTAACGCAATATCCTAATGACCGGTTCGATTTATTTATAATTATTTCACACTTTCTATTGAATATATATACAGATATTTATTTAACAACATATATAACAATGAATTAGTAAAATATTTTTATTCAAAAAAAAATTACATATCCTAAAAAATAAGGGGGTCGGAAAACATAAAAGTTTCCCGACCCCCTTATTTATATCATTCCGAATGATTACATATTCATTCCTCCACAACAATGAACGACCTGTCCCGTAACATACGAAGAAAGATCGGATGCGAGGAAAGTACATACGTTAGCTACATCCTCGGGAGTACCTCCACGACGCAGAGGTATTTGTTTAGCCCATTCGGCCTTCACCTCATCCGAAAGCACAGCCGTCATATCGGTAATAATAAATCCCGGAGCGATTGCATTGGCACGTATACCTCGAGAACCCAGCTCTTTGGCAACGGATTTTGCAAGACCTATCATACCAGCTTTCGATGCCGAATAATTACTCTGACCGGCATTACCCGATACACCGACAACCGAAGCCATATTAATAATACTGCCCGAACGCTGTTTCATCATAAACGGTGTTACGGCATGTATAAAGTTAAATGCCGACTTCAGGTTTACATTAATCACCATATCCCATTGAGACTCGGTCATACGCATCATCAGTCCATCACGAGTAATACCTGCATTATTCACCAGAATATCTATACGACCAAAATCTTTTACGATATCTTCGACCACTTTGTGGGTATCTTCAAAATTAGCGGCATTCGAAGCATAGCCTTTTACCTTAACTCCCAAAGCCGCAATTTCAACTTCGGTAGCTTTTGCATTATCATCGATCGCCAGATCGGTAAAAGCGATATCGGCTCCTTCCTGAGCAAATTTAATAGCAATAGCTTTACCAATACCACGGGCTGCACCGGTAATAACAGCCACTTTTCCTTCGAGTAATTTCATAATTAAAATATTTAATAAAATAATATTTACTATTCTAGCTCAGATACGCACCAGAAAACCACCGCTGGAATATCCTCCTCCAAATACAGTAAGTCCTACTTTAGTACCTTTTTTCATTTTAGCAATATTTTGAGCCAGTACCAACATTGCACTTGCCGAACCTGTATTACCGAGTTCCTGAATATTATTGAGAAAACGCGATTCGTCGAGATTCAACAAATGGGCGATATTAGCCACGATACGCATATTAGCCTGATGACAAATGATGTAATCGAGATCGGCAATCGTTATATTTTGTTTCGAAGTAATATTCTCGAGTACATCGATCATGTATTTACATGCATGCATAAATACGTCTCTCCCCTCAGGCATTGAAATACCCTCTTCTTTCGGTTTAAGGTGTACCGCCTCGGGACCTTTCCCGATATGTCCGAGACCTTTGGTAAAAATATCGAGTATCTCGGCTTCTTCTTCCTTCTGCGGCTCTTTGGAAACAAACAACGCAACGGCCGCATCGCCCCATAAATGCCCGCACTTCGGGTCCGATTCATTACTGTAATACGTATTGTGTTCCGAACAGATTATAAGGGCTTTAGAAGCCTTATTCATCGCAAAATATCCTTCTACTACTTCAAGACCATTGGCAAAAGAAGAGCAAGCTGAAGAAAGATAAAGGGCCTTAGCCTTCTCTATATTAAATTCTTTTTGAGCCCAATGCGCTAATGTCGCTACCGTATCATAAGGAGAATAACAGGCCGATACTACTAAATCGACGTCCTCTATAGGATAAGGTAAAGCAGGGATTGCCGACCTGATAGCAGCGAAACCCATTGTCTGCGTATTCTCACCTTCACCGGCTTTCGAACGTGTTTTTATTCCGGTGCGTTGCAAGATCCAGTCACTCGTAAGACCATTCACCTCAAGAAAATGATCATTGGATACCCGGCCCTCCGGGATATAAAATCCAGTCGCATTAATAAACATAAAGTCTGTTTAAAGTTATTATTTTTTTATTCCGTACAATATAAAATCGGTTATGTATTCTTTCAAACGAAACCGTTCTACACTCAAATCAGAAAAATTGTCACGGATATAAGGAACATCCAGACCTTTCAATGAATAATGCAATATGGTTGCCGTAACGGCAACGTTCGGCATCTGAAATACTCCGCCTGCTACTCCCTCTTGTAAAATCCTCTTCAATAATTCTACTTCCTGCGCATCGATATTTTTCCGGGCCTGCTCCACTTTCCAAATATCCCTGAAAAACTCCGCCCTCAAAGAACCGTTCCGGGAAACAGTTTCTTTCATCGCCTCGAAACGAGTAGAAATATATGTCACCAGTTTTTCTTCAGGGGGAAGATCCCGATTTACGACATTACAAAGACGCTGATAAAGATGTTTCAACTCCGATTCGACAACCGCCCGGTATATCTCGTTCTTGTTTTTAAAATAGGTATATAATGTGCGGCGTCCCTTATTCGATGCTATGGCAATATCATTCATCGTCGTATTTTCTATCCCTACCCGAGCGAACAATTGACGAGCTACATCAACAAGCTTTTCTCTTGTTTTTACCATATGATATCTTATTGCACATTTACCAAAAAACTGTGCAAAAGTAAAGATTTTCCGATAACAGGCAATATAATGAATGAAAAATTTTAGTAACCCGGGAGTTATCTATTGTTATAGTTTATGTTTTTTATAAAACAATAATAGTTAAATTCCTCATTATCAATAATAAAAAAAATAGAACAAGGATAATTTTTAAGTTTAGTTGTAAGTATACCCTCAATGGAATATATAGTATCGATCCATTGCTCTACTATCGATGATTAAATTCTACATTGAAATTAAAAAATCCCGCTCTATTATCGTTACCGAAAAAAATTTCGATATATTCCCGAAATACAAAACCAAATAGCCCATCCCGAAATCGTTCCTATAAAAATATAAATAATCAATATTTGTATAAAAAAACTCATATCAGGGATGAAAGCCGACGAAATAAGATTCTCGTCTAAACAAGGTTCGGTTCCCTCCATTACAGCAAGTGCTGCACCTGATAATGTACCTAAAATAATCAATATATATTTCAGAAACTTCATATTCAATATCTTCTCATCTCATTACAAATCGGTAAAAGAAACAAATCTTGTATCCCGACAGTACAAATATTCCGGACTATACCACTCGGGATCGCCTTCCCACGGTCCCAAAAAATCTTTAATCAAAATACCATCTTCTTGCGTCAGAAATAAAGTTTGGCAAATCTGGTCGAGCTCCCGGCAATCGACCTCCGCCACAACTAATACTTTCTTAATCTTACCCTCATTATTTACACAGAGCAACACCCATTGGGGAAATTTATCTTTATCTTTAAAAGAATGAAAACGTTCTATATAATAAAGCAACAGTTCACGGTTTCTCACTTTAGGAAGACGCCTGGCAAAAATAAACCTCCCCTGCCTATGCAATAATGAATACTGATGTTTAATCTGATCCTTGAATGCGTCGTAATCAAAATAGTCATTTAATCCATATTCGTTTTTAATATCTTTATTTATATCCCAAGCCAAAGCATTCCAATTAAAATTAAAGTCGTATTGCAATGAATCCAACTCATATAAATCATACCTTCCTATAGTAGAACTATCGATAGGAACCGATTCGATAAGTTTTTGAAAACTTATCGATTGAGAATAACTTACTGTCATAAAAAACACTTGGGCGACGATAATTACAACCGATCGTTTCATTACGGATTAATTTATTCAATTATAAAATTTTAAAATCATTTTCCCGTTAAATGTAAATAATACAAGATAATCAAGATAAGCGGTTTATTGTAAATTAGCCTTCGATTCTGCCTCTTTTTATATAATATTATTAATATATATTATAACAAAAAAAATCTTTTTTATTTACATTTACAACAATATTATTTTTAAATATTAATAAATAATCTGATTCTAGATATAAAAATACATAAACACTTCTATGCAGGTTCCGCTATTCGTCTCTGAAATATTTGTTTTTTTGATACTAAAAAGGCTTTTCATTTTTGTTACTTATTATTCAGGCGGGCGTGTCTTAATTTTTATTTGATATATGAAACAGGCACCAATACAAAATAATACAATAAATATTACATATATCGCTAAACTCCTGTAGGGGTAAGACGCATGGGTTCCTAACCACATATACGATACATATACCAGTAATAATGCATTAATCAAAAGTACTATCTTAAGACGATTTATGAATAAAACAGCGATATTCGCAAGCGTAAATGAAGGTAAAAAGAGATACCTTGAACCGAACCATAGATTACGTCCCCAATACAAATCAATATTTACGGAATGAACATATGCGTCGCGTACTAAATATAATAGATGCATCAGACTTAACAGTAACATGAATTGGAGTAAAGTTACCCCAACTGTAATCCCTGAATTTATAATTAACTTTTTCATTTTATCTCGGTTCCATCGATTGTAAGGCACATAAAATACATCCGGCTATATATATCTTTATAACTTTCATTTTATACAGTATTTTCATTTTTATCTTGTCGGAATGGGTGTTTTACCTTTTTCGAAAATATATAAATTAGCAGGTAGCTCTCCACCAGGAGTATTTCCAGATACAGGTGGTGCATAAGCTCCATTTTCATTCCACAATGCTTCATCCCATTTATTCTCTAATGCTCTGTCATCATCTCGAAACATTTCTAAAGTATCTCTTTTTAGTAAGATTATTGAATCTTTATTGTATATGATTTTTGTTAAAACTACGTTTTTATCATGGGCTATTTTTAAATAATAGATTTTGGCAATTAGATTACGGCTGTATTTATCAATACTTCCCGTTTCACTGCGTATAGCATCACTTATGTGTTCCTGATAATCTGCGAATAATGTTTTTTCGTAAAAGAAAATAGATACAAAATCATTTTGCGCAACAGACTTTGTCAAGTGTTTTTGTCGGCAAAAATTGCATAGTATTTTCAGTAAAGAATCCGGTGAACAATTCTTATAATTAGCTACGGTATAGTATTGAAATTCGTCATTCCCCATTTTGTACCGGCCTGAATCACCAATCGGTTCTATACTTACATTTTCATCGCTGCATCCATGACAAATGGCAGGAAGTAACAATAATAAAATGATTTTTGTGATCATCCGTTTAAAAAGTTCCATTGCAAGTTTCATTTATTATTATTTTTGTGATAAATGGCTGGTAATTTTTAAAATGCTGTAAAACAAACCAACTATAAAAAATGTCATTATCATAATTTACAATGTCAGGATAATCAAGTCCAAAATGATCCCAATAAATAAATTCCAATTTAGCCGTAAAGTTATTTCCGTTTATAGCATAATCCGTAATAAAAACCTGATATGCCCATACATCATGTATCGTAATTCCTAAACCACTTATTTTATCATTGAATGTTGGAGTTTGAACGCCATGATCTAATAAATATTGATAAAGAACACCTGTCGAGCCATCTGTTATATTTAAGTTTTCAAACCGACCTTTGTTTTTGCTCAGATATTCGATTATAGCTTTTTTAACATGATTTATAAACGACTTTGAACTGTCATGTTCTTTCACTTTTCCTGTTAAAACTGCATCTGAAAACTCCCCACCTTTATTAGCTTTCATCTTTGCAACCATTTTGTGTGCTACATCTTCTAATTTTCCCATAGAATACCATTCAATCTCGTTGTTGAATATTTTAAATAGATTGTCATCTGATTTACGTGCAAAAGATCTCACTTTATTAATTCTTTGGTCAGCATATTTTTCAGCGTCTTCCTGTTTTTTCTTCTTTTCACTGACAAAGATGGAAATCAATTGTTGTTTCAATTTATTAAATCCGGATTCATCCATTGTATAATCGCCATAGAGTAAATCAGCAGCAGTTTCAGAATTGCTACGATTCATCCCTTTTCTGCGTTTTCCCTGCAATATCAACATAGGAAAAACTTTTTTTACTATGATAGTGACAGCTTTCTTTTTTGACACTGTCACCAAGTATGGCATTATAGTAATCTCTTTACCAGCCCACTTTTCCAGCACTTCCAATGAAATACGACCACCTTTGATCACCTCATCGTTAATGACAAGACGCTCCTCCTGATTGTCAATCTTCACCATCCATTTTACGCTGTCTTTTGTAGCCTGAGTCACTTTTTCTTCAGGTATAACTACTTCTGGTTTCGCCTGCCGACAGTATTCTACCGATAATTTAATGACATCTCCTGCCACAGCCTCTTTTATATCAGCATCTACGCCGCTATACGAATTTCTGTTTTACAAACGGGCCCAACATAGTAGACAACGATTTGCTCGCATGTTTGTATTGCATTGACATAAGCATGGAATCTTACATACTTGCCTTCGTCTTTTTTGGTAAAGGTGTATTGGCATGACAAGCCGGTGGCAATAGTTTCACTGTTGTCCGCTAACGTCATGTGTTTTCTGGCTTTCACCTCCTCGGGAGTGTATGTCACCTTCTTCCATGTAACGGGATCACTCTGTCGATAATTCATCATTGCACATAATTCAACAGTACTACCCGATCTTTCGATTTTTGTTTTTAAGGTCATAATATTAACAGTTTTATATTTCGGTCAAACTAATATTTGCTTAAAGCATTTAAGTAGCATTTATCTAACATTTTATTAATGGGCATCGCTTCTTTATTTTTAACATAAGTGCCATTTTCATCTATTTCCAAAGGAGGTACTATATACGATCGTTTATCAGCAACGTCGTAATAAATCTGCTCTAATGTATCTATTTGCAGCTCATTCCATTTTAACTTTTGAAAAAACACAATCCCTGACCTATAACTATCAGACTGTATAAATTCTCCATCCAAAAGGGGAAAATAGTTCCTGAGCACTTTCTCTCTCAACACCATTCCATTATGGCCGAATAAGTATATATCGCTATTTGTAGATGAACCTATAGAGTAAGTTAGAACTAAATCATTGACTCCATCATAATTGATGTCATAAATAGAATCTTTTATAAAGGCTGCCGTCTCTTCATAGCTCAATAACTTTATCGTATCATCAAGAAACCATGTGACTTTTGTAGACAAACAACTGTCATTATATTCGGAATGTTTGCAATAAATTCGACCATTAGAAAACAGATCTCCTTTTTGTCGGACATCCAAAACCAATCCGTTTCTTTTTATTACCGTATAACGAATCCCGTTTTCTTCACTTACACTTATTGTATCTGGAAATGTTTCGATTTCCATAGAATACGAATCATCTCCAACGCTTTTTGTATAACTAAAATATTTTAAGCCGTCGTATCGAGAGAGTAAACTATCTCGATAGGCTATAGTTACACTATTTCTGTCTGTGATTTCATCTTCAGTACAACCATTATTAACATCCAAAATAGCATTCTTTTTGATAAAGTTTATATCTTTCTTTGATTTGTAAGATCCTGAACAGGATATTAGCAATATATGTAAACTAAAAAGGACCCAGAAGCAATTTTTCATATAATATTCTATGTTAATTTTGTAATAACTCACCTTTCGGCGTTTTTATCGATGAGTGGCTATTTAGTTCTTTTGATATATTTTCTTTCAGTGCCAAGTAGGCAAGTACTTAAATTTGCCCACTGATACAATAAGTTAATTAACGAAACCATATCATCGTCACATATTATATTGACAATAACTACGATTAAAAATATATTTTTTATCGTTATTAAGGTTGTTTGTAGTCCATATAAACTCTTTTGTCGATTTTATGGTATCTATCTTTTGAGTAGTTGTCTTTTCTCCATTTTCTTGATAATAAATATGTTTAAATACATTTTGAAGTATTTTGCATGGCAAATCTCCGTCTACATAATAGAGTTCTTCTATCCCCTCGTTAAAGCCATTATTTCCGGCAACAGGTCTTTTAAAAGAGAGATATATCTGACCGTCTATCTTTAAAACTGAAAATTTTCCAATCCCCTCTTTACCCTCCCCGCCAAACAATCCAGAATCGGTAAAGTATTTCTGAAAAGCGTTAAGCTGCCAACCGTCGTCAACTTTCGAGAAGATAGCCACACTTATCGTGGCCGTGCTAAAATGAGAGCCAACGACCCTTGTTTGGTAAGCATTCACCCTTTCATAGCTTTGTGTTTTAAATATTAATATCCGACTATCTCGATTCGAGTTATTTTTGAATAATAGAATAGTGTCTAGCGAAGTGTGACATTTCTCGTCAAAGGAGATGTTGAATATATGTTTTTCCGAATAATTCGGGCTCCAAATAAAAACAGGTTGATTAACAATATCTACGTGTGATATATCAAATAATTTATTTACCACACAATTGAGTTCCATGCAGTTGAATGTATCTAGATTTTGATACTTCAAGCTCTGTGCAAATATATTCGCGTCGAGCCATAATAGAAATATAAAAGCAATAAATATTTTTTTATTTTTCATATTGTACTAATTTCCCAACAGGAGTTATTATATCACTTTTAGAATTAAGTTCATTAGAAATATTTTTCTTAAACATTTTCCGGCATATTCCTGCAACACCAAACCCAATGCACCAACCCCAAAAGGCTCCTATAAAAGTATAAATCATCAGTAATTGTATGAAAAAACTTTTATCGGGTATGAAAAACGAAGAGCGAAAATTTTCATCTAAGCAAGGTTCCAATCCCTCCAACACTGCAAAGGCTGCCCCCCACAATATGCCCAAAACAACCGGTATATATTTTCAGTATCTTCATATCTAATATCTTCTCATCTTATTCCAAATCGGTAAAAGGTACGATTTTGGTATCCCGACAATACATATAGTCTTCATTATACCACTCGGGATCATCTTCTAACACTCCTACAAAAAATTTAATCAAGAAACCATCATCCCGTATCTGGAATAATATTTGAGTAATTCTGTCATTGTCCTGACAATCTACTTCTGCCACTACAAATGCTTTTATTACGTTCCCCTCGCTATCTACACTGAGCAATACCCATTGAGGAAATTCTTCGTTGGGAAAGGCTGAAGTAAAACGCTTGATGTAATAAAGCAGCAGCTCATGGTTTCCCGCTTTGGGAAGACGCTTGGCAAAAATGAAAGCTCCTGGTTCACGCAACAATGAATATTCATTTTTAAGTTGGTCCTTAAGGGTATCGTAATCAAAATAGTCGTTTAACCGATACCTGTTTTCAATGTCTTTATCCGTGTCCCAGAACAAAAAAGTCGGATCATTATAATCACAGCGGAACGAATCTAATTCGCATAGATTTGGTGCTCCGACCATCGTACTGTCGATGGGGACAGCTTCAATAAGTTTGGAAAAACTTACCGGATTGCAATAGCTTGCGGTTGTGTAAAGCAACACGATAACACTGAATAAAATAGTTCTTTTCATAACGTTTTTTTTATTGGGATTGTTGTTTTATGGAAGCCCTGACTGTGCAAATGATCAGCATGTCCGTTCAGATGCTTAACATCTAACATCGATGTACTTCCGGGAAGTTTATCTATTTCTTCTTCAATAAACTACCATCAAAGATAATTTCACTTCCATCAACCCACCTGTCATCTTTATCCCAATCTCCTCCTTCACTATGCATTTGCATACTGTCAACAACGACAATACTTTGTTCAAGGTCTATTATACAACACAGATAATTTTCATAGAATATTTTTTTATCTTCATCCTCTACATAGTATCTTATAATATTATCCAACAGAACAAATCTTTTACTTGGAGAGGGATACAGACCCAATTCACTTCCATTTTCATACGGAAATTTTGCTATTTTAACCGTGTCTCTCTCTTTAAGACGTATGATATATGGATTATACCATAACTTAAGACGATTATCATATTTTTTGTACAAAATGGCAAAACGTTCGGAAACATTAATAACCGTATCTTTTGACTGTGTTACTGATTTTTGAGGTGGTATATCTGAAGAAATTTTACTACCTCCAAAACAATGAATAGCCAAACCTAATGCAATTGCTACAAACAACATATTTACTTTCATACTACTATTTATTTTTAATAAAAATTATTATCACTCATTTTTCGATATCTATTTGCCCTATCTGTACCTCTTCTGCTAATATTATAGTCATCTAATTAAGTTATCTAATCAGCCGCATAAGTAATTTTGGTGACAGTATTTTCGTCCTTCTGCATAATTTCAAAACAGGTAACCCCTCCAATCAATATTTGTCAGTAGATTCACAGGGGGGATTGTATCGTATTTTTGCCTCAAAGTTATTAGCGGAAAAAATAACAATAGAATGACTGAATATTTCATTTTATAAAATATATAAATTAAGCAAAACATTATCAACAGAAACAAATGAAATTTTTTTTATCCACATTTACAATACCTATGATATAATTTTAAATATCCATATAAAATTTTATTCTATTTTATGAATATAAAAACTCTTACGCCTTATGTCTCGGAAATATTTTTTATCTTTGAAGTAAAATCAATTCTTATGATATTTTATTTTTCCGGTACCGGAAACTCGCGATGGGTAGCTGGGGAACTCGCCGAGGTGCAAAATGAAAAATTATTTTTCATTCCCGATGAAATCGAGTCGCTGCGGTATAAAAATAAATATGCTGTATCTCCCGGTGAAAAAATAGGATTTGTATTCCCTGTTTATTCTTGGGGGATTCCTCCTTTTATCACATCCTTTATCAAAGCAATAAACTTCGATTACGACTGTCCTCCTTATATTTTCCTGGTTTGCACGTGCGGCGACGACACGGGACTTACCGACATTATCTTCCGACGTCTCCTCGACCGGAAAAACATGTTTTGCAATGCGGGGTTTTCGGTGACGATGCCCAATAATTATATACTATTACCGGGATTCGACACTGATAGCAAAGCACTCGAAACCCGGAAACTGGAAAAAGCATCGGAACGCATAAAATACGTCAACAAAGAAATAAGTCTTAAAACGAATAACCTATACGACTTCCACAGAGGAAAATTCGCGTTTCTGAAATCCCGTATAATTAACCCGCTTTTCAGAAAATTGCAAGTACAATCCCGACATTTCCATGCAAATGATAATTGCATACGCTGTGGCCTATGTTCTAAGGTATGTCCTTCTCATAATATCGATCTCTCCCCCACTCCCCGGTGGGGAAACAATTGTTTGCAATGCTTGGCATGTATTCACGATTGCCCGGTACAGGCCATCCAGTATAAAAATATAACCGTAGAAAAAGGGCGTTATCATTTCGAAAATATTACGGAATAAATCAAACCGAATACAAAAAGAAATGTTATTTTTGTATGAATAAAGAATTATAAATATTCCATCGTCATGAAAAAATATTCGACTCTTACTACCCTTTTTTGTTTTACGCTCACATTGGCCATAGTTTCTTGTACACATAAAAAGAAAGATAACGGCAAAACCTCCGACCAAGACAGCGCACAAGTGGAGAACGTAGCACTAACCGGCAATCCCGATACACTCACTTTCGAGACTATTAAAATAGAAAAAAAATCATACATCGCTAATAATCCCAAAAACCCGGGATGCACATACGACCTCGATTTAGTATACCCTTCGGGTTATACCGATCCCGAAACATTACAGGGAATACAAAAATTATTTCTCGAATCGGTGTTCGGATCGAAATATGCCGATCTTACGCCCAATGAAGCTGCCGCTCAGAATATGAAAGATTATATAGACAATTATCAGTCTGAAATGACGGAGTATATAAAATCGATGACCAAAGAAGACAAAGAAGCGCAGGGGGCCGATGCATGGATGAATTATGCATCGTACGATTCTACAGCCACAACTTATAATAAAAATAAAATATATAGTTTCAACGTATACACATACTCTTATACGGGGGGAGCTCATGGTATTTACGGAACAGCGGCTTATATAATCGATATCGAAAATCAGAAAAGAATCGATTTTGCCGATATATTTACAACACAGGATACTGCCCGTTTGAAAGTCATGCTGAAGGAACAATTGGCCACCGATCAAAATGTTAAAAACGAACAAGCCCTGAAGCAACTGGGATTTTGGACCGATAATATAACTCCCGACGATAATTTCTTTGTTACCGGGAAAGGGATTACCTGGATATTTAATCCGTATGATATAGCTCCCTATTCTATGGGATCAACAGAAATAACATTAAGTTTCGACAAACTGAAACCGATGATAAAAAAACAAAGTCCCATTTTACGAATTATTAATCCAGACACAGATGCAAATCATCGATAAATATTTTCCGATATTATCCGACACGCAAAAAAAACAAATCGACGATCTTTATGATCTTTATACCGATTGGAACGCCAAAATAAATGTTATTTCACGTAAAGATATAGAAAACCTGTATCTGCATCATGTATTACACTCGCTCGGTATTGCCAAAATGCTGAACTTTACATCCGGTAGTACGATCATGGACGTCGGTACCGGAGGCGGATTTCCCGGAATTCCCCTTGCTATACTTTTCCCCGAATGCAAATTTCATTTGGTAGACCGTATCGGAAAAAAAATAAAAGTAGCGACCGAAGTCTCCGCCGCAATCGGGCTGAATAACGTAACTTTCAGACATGCAGGCGCTGAGGAAGAAAAACAAAAATTCGATTTTGTCGTCAGCCGGGCAGTTATGCCATTAAACGACCTGATCAGAATCATTACAAAAAATATCAAAACCGATCAAAAAAACGCTCTGCCCAACGGTCTCATTTGTTTAAAAGGCGGAGAACTCGAAAACGAAATAAAACCGGTAAAAAAACGTGCATTGGTATATAATCTGAAAGATTATTTCAGTGAAGACTTTTTCGATACGAAAAAAGCGGTATACGTGCAAATATAACCGGAATATACTCTTTAAGCTATTTAGTAATGAAAATAAAGAAATTCGAATTCAATCCTTTTCCCGTAAATACATATATCGTATGGGATGAAGATACGCACGAATGCATTGTTATAGACGCAGGATGTTATTATCCGAAAGAGAAAGAAACGCTTAGCGAATATATCAGAGACAACGCACTCACCGTAAAACACCTGTTAGCGACACATCTTCACCTCGACCACAATTTCGGAAATACATTCGCCTCTCACGAATTTGGAATACCGCTCGAAGCGGATAAAGCCGACGAATTTTTGCTGGCCGGGATGAGAGAACAAGCGGCAATGTTCGGGATGGAATTACCCGACTCCCCGGTTTCCATCGGACGATATATAAAAAACAAAGATACTTTTACCTTCGGTAAACACACCCTACACGCTATTTCTGTCCCGGGTCATTCTCCCGGAAGCCTGGTATTTTATGAACCCGATGAACGTGTAGCCTTTGCAGGCGACGTTCTTTTCAGAGGCAGCATCGGGCGCACCGATCTTCCCGGCGGAAGTTACGTACAACTTGTAAACGGTATCAAACAAAAATTACTGGTTTTACCAGACGATACAATTATATACCCGGGGCATGGTCCTAAAACCACAATCGGGTACGAAAAAGAAAACAACCCTTATTTCTGAAAATCATAACAAGCCCAGTTCTTTGAACATTTGCTCATAGAACCGGGCTTTTTCCTCGATAGGCCGGGGATATGCTCTCGATGTAGAAGGCATACGGTAAAGACGCATTTCCCGATCCTGCCATATAAATTCACTGTACCCTCCTACCTTAGGTACAGAAGTATCGATCATTTTTAACAAAGTTTCGGTTGCTTTCTGGCCGGTAGTTACAATCGCAGTACAAAAGGGTAATTTTTTTAACACCGATGACAAATCGAGCGGATCGACTACTTCAAGAAACTTATCGGATGCATTATCCTGTAAACGTACGACAGACATCGCCGTATCTCCCAGAGCAATTCCCTTCTCAAACAAAAACTCGCATATACGTTCTTTATTAAATTTTTTGTTATCCGGTTCCAGAAAATAATTTTTATTCGCAAAAAAAATATAACCGAAAACACGCCACATATCATTCTGAAGATTAGGGTAGTAAAAATCCATACTCCAACGTTTTTTTTGCGGCGGAAAACTGCCCAACATTAACAATCGAGCTCTCTCCGGTAAAAATAATTCGAGAGGATGATATTCGGGCTGCTGTTCTTCTTTCATATCCATGATTAAAATCAATTATGAGCAAAGGTAAGAAATAGACCATAATTTCCGACTTTTTATTATCATTTGTATCGGTAGATTCCATACATTTGTAGCGAAAACTTTATTTACAAAAATAGTTTTTCAAAACATTATGCTCAATATGAAACACACGACATTATCGACCCTGATTTTTTTTCTGTTTACGGCCTGTGATGTATTCGAATATCATCCATACGATGTCAAACTAGGAAAAGAATATCGGCATATCAACGCCACACAAATTGCCGCATTAAAAGAAAAAAATACGGGCAAAGGAACATTGCGATTTGCATTTATGGGCGATACCCAACGTTTTTATGACGAAACCGAAGATTTCGTAGCTCATATAAACGGTCGCAACGACATAGACTTTGTCATACATGGCGGAGACATGTCTGACTTCGGCCTCAAAAAAGAATTCATTTGGTGTGAAGATCGGATGAAAAAGCTGAAAGTACCTTATATTACCTTATGCGGAAATCATGATATTTTAGGAACGGGCGAAGAAATATACACATCGATGTATGGAGATCTCAACTTTTCTTTCATTTTCGAACGGGTAAAATTTATATGTATCAATACGAATGCCCTCGAATTCGATTACTCCACTCCAGTCCCCGATTTCGATTTCATTTTGAGGGAGATCCGGCAAAGCGACGAATACGATAAAACGGTTTTCGTAATGCACGTTCCACCCGGAGACATCGAATTCAACAATAATGTAAAATTTACATTCCAACAGCAAATAAAACAAGCCCAGAATCTGCTTTTTTGTATGCATGCGCATACGCATACTTTTAAAGTTACCGATTATTTTAACGACGGCTTACTTTATTATGCCTGCGATACCATTATGAAACGCAGCTACCTCCTCTTTACCATTACTCCTGAAGGATATAGTTACGAATACATTCATTTCTGAAATCACATGTATATGAGAAAAAAGATACTATTCTTCCTCATCATATTATTACCGGCCGCTGTTTACGGCCAGTGTGAAGGGGGAAAAGACAGCCTGTCGAAATATGAAAAACGTATTCTCAAATATCAAAGACGTTGGTCACACTTTATTCCTAAATATACAAAATTACAATTTGCCGGAGGAATGGGAATGCTATCAGGCGGCATCGGCTGGGTATACGGAAAAAAACACTGGGAAACGGACTTACTCATCGGATTCGTACCCGAATTTTCGGGCGAAAGCGGATACGCTACCATCACTCTAAAAGAAAACTATATTCCCTGGAATATAAAGCTGAACCATACCCCTAAATTTTATGACTGGAATCTGGAACCTTTTACTGTTTCTCTCTATATAAATAAGATATTCGGTGAGAACTTCTGGCGTACCCCTCCCCAAAGATATCCTGATGGTTATTATTATATGGCTACCAATATGAGAATCAACATCGCATTCGGCCAGCGGATCAATGTGAAAATGCGCAATCCTAAATTTAATAAAGCAATCGGATTTTTTTATGAGGTAGGCACCAATGACCTGTATATTCTCTGCCTCGTACAAAATAAAACACTGAAAATACATGATATTTTCAGTCTCTCTCTCGGATTGAGAATGCAGATTTTCTAAAAATAAAAAACAAGCAAAGTAAAAAAAACGTATATTGCATCTTATTATCTTATATTCATCACTTATTATTTATTTCTATATCATGAAACATATACAAAAAGGTGTATTGTACGCCCTATTCTGTCCCGGTCTCTTTTTTATTTCACCCGTACATGCCGGAGATATATCGGTAAAAATCACAAAAAAATATCTGAATATACCGGTATCCCATCAGACTGACCGAATACCGATGAAATTATCTGAAAAAGACAAAAAAATCGACAGCTTCAACATCAGATTGGCCCCCGAACAAGCCGATTACTGGGTATTTTACGACGTATCTTCTTTAAAAGGAAAAACAGTTAAAATTTCGATTCCCGGTGAAAATAACGGTTTAAAAGCCATTTATCAAGATGATGTTATAGCCGGAAGCGATAGCCTCTATAAAGAAACATACCGTCCCCAGTTCCATTTTTCATCTCGACGGGGCTGGAATAACGACCCGAACGGAATGATCTATTACGATGGAGAATATCATCTTTTTTATCAGCACAATCCTTATGAACGAGAATGGGAAAATATGCATTGGGGACACGCTGTGAGTAAAGACCTGATTCATTGGGAAGAATTAGGCGACGCCCTCCGTCCCGATTCTATCGGAAGCATTTTCTCAGGCTCATGTGTTATCGATTATGAAAACACAGCAGGTTTCAATCAAGGAAAAACACCCGCAATGGTTGCCATTTATACAGCCGATAATCCCCAAAAACAAGTACAATGTATTGCTTATAGTCTCGACAAAGGTAGAACCTGGACGAAATACAAAGGAAATCCCGTAATCGACTCGAATGCCAAATGGAAAACTAAAGATACCCGAGATCCGAAAGTTTTCTGGTATAAACCAGGGAAAGAATGGGTTATGGTATTGAATGAACGAGACGGCCATTCTATTTATACCTCAACCGATTTAAAAGAATGGAACTATCAGAGCCATATTACCGGTTTTTGGGAATGTCCTGAATTATTCGAATTACCAGTAAACGGAGACCCAGAAAATACACGATGGGTTATGTACGGAGCTTCGGGAACTTATATGATAGGAACTTTCGACGGGAAAAAATTTACACCTGAAAACGGGAAATTCTATTATAACACGGGGGCCATGTATGCCGCCCAAACATTTACCAATATGCCTGCATCGGACAACCGGCGCATACAAATCGGCTGGGAACGCATTACACATCCGGGAATGCCTTTCAAAGGAATGATGTCGGTTCCTACGGTACTTTCGTTAAAAGCAACCCCTAACGGTATAAGATTATTCAGTGTTCCAGTTCAGGAACTGGAGAAACTGCAGGATGAAAAACTGAATATATCCACTAATCTTACTGCCCGAAAAGCATCGGAATTGTTACAACCGTTCAATAAAGAAGGAAGTATGCGCATACGTCTCACGATGAAACTTTCCCATGCAACAGATGCCGGACTCAACCTTTACGGACAATCACTTTTACACTATGATATGAACTCGAACCGGGTAAACGGAGTTTTCTATTCTCCCGCCGATTGTACAAGTATGGAAATTACCGCAGATATACTTATCGACCGTACTTCTGTCGAAGTATTCATCGATAACGGAGCCTATTCTTATTCGATGGAAAGAAAACCCCATAACGATAATAATGAAGGATTTCATTTCTGGGGTAACAACATAGAAATAAAAAACTTGAAATTGTATAAAATGCAATCGATCTGGAAATAAAAATAAATCCCGGCTACATTTTTGTAGTCGGGATTTATATATAAATATTCGATTAAAGAACTTACTAACTGAAGTTCCGAAGCAGATTACATCATGCCGCCCATGCCGCCCATACCGGGAGCAGCCATTGCGGGAGCAGGATTATCTTCCTTCTTCTCAGCGATAACACATTCGGTAGTTAAGAACATACCTGCAATAGAAGCAGCATTTTCAAGAGCCACACGCGTAACTTTAGCAGGATCTATAACACCGGCAGCAAAGAAATTTTCGTATTCGCCGGTACGAGCATTGTAACCGTAATCGCCTTTACCGTCTTTTACACGCTGTACGACTACGGCACCTTCTACACCTGCATTAGCGACGATCTGGCGTAAAGGTTCTTCGATCGCACGTTTTACAATTTCGATACCAGTCGTTTCATCGTCGTTCTCACCCTTCATATTTTCGAGTGAAGCGATACAACGTATGTAAGCTACACCACCCCCGGGAACAATACCTTCTGCAATGGCAGCACGAGTTGCACTCAAAGCATCATCTACACGATCTTTTTTCTCTTTCATTTCTACTTCAGAAGCAGCACCGATATAAAGAACTGCAACACCACCGGCCAATTTAGCCAAACGTTCCTGCAATTTCTCACGATCGTAATCAGAAGTAGTAGTCTCGATCTGTGCTTTAATCTGAGCTACACGAGCTGCAATAGCATCTTTGTTTCCCAAACCGTTAACGATCGTCGTATTTTCTTTGTTTACGGTAATCTTTTCGGCACGTCCCAGCATATCGATTGTCGCACCATCGAGTTTCAGGCCTTTTTCCTCTGAAATTACCACCCCACCGGTAAGAACAGCAATATCTTCGAGCATTTCTTTACGACGGTCGCCGAATCCCGGAGCTTTCACTGCACATATTTTCAATGAACCGCGCAAACGATTTACAACCAATGTAGCTAAAGCTTCGCTATCTACATCTTCTGCAATAATCAATAAAGGACGTCCCGATTGAGCCGTTGCTTCAAGTATAGGAAGCATTTCCTTCAGTGAAGATATTTTCTTATCGTAAATGAGAATGTAAGGATTTTCCATCTCACATTCCATTTTTTCGGTATTGGTCACAAAATAAGGAGAAATATAACCACGATCGAATTGCATACCTTCAACGATTTCAACAGTCGTATCGGTACCTTTAGCTTCTTCTACTGTAATAACTCCTTCTTTTTTCACCTTCTTCATTGCTTCGGCAATAAGCTGACCGATTTCCTGGTCATTATTAGCAGAAATACGAGCAACCGATTCGATTTTCTTAAAATCATCGCCTACTTCTTCAGACTGAGCTTTAATGCCTTCTACTACTTTAATTACCGCCTTATCTATACCACGTTTCAAATCCATGGGATTAGCACCGGCAGCGACATTTTTAAGACCTACATTTACAATCGACTGTGCAAGTACAGTAGCAGTCGTCGTACCATCACCGGCATCGTCACCGGTTTTCGATGCAACTTCTTTTACCAACTGAGCCCCCATATTCTGGAAAGGATCTTCGAGTTCGATCTCTTTAGCAACCGTAACGCCGTCTTTCGTGATGTGAGGTGCACCGAATTTCTTTTCGATAATTACATTACGACCTTTCGGACCCAATGTTACTTTAACGGCGTTAGCCAATTCGTCAACCCCTTTTTTCAGTTCTTCACGAGCCTGAATATCAAATTTAATTTCTTTTGCCATAATAATAATGCTTTAAAAACAGTTCGATTAGATAATAGCTAAAATGTCTGATTGACGCATGATGAGGAATTTGTCACCTTCGAGTTCGATCTCGGTCCCAGCATATTTACCATACAACACCTGATCACCGGGTTTCACAACCATTTCTTCATCTTTCGTACCGTTACCAACTGCAACAACTTCACCTTTCAAGGGTTTTTCTTTTGCCGAATCGGGAATAATAATACCTCCGACGGTCTTTTCTTCTGCAGGAGCCGGTTTAATCAATACTCTGTCTGCTAAAGGTCTAATGTTCATTGTTATTATATTTTAAGTTATTAATACTTCAGATTCTTGTAATTTCGAATCGACACTCAATAATTAACCAAATTCGTGCCAGATTTTATTTTGCCTTAAATATGACAAAAAGACAGCAAGCAGTTCGGGAAAACCGACATATAACTGACAAGATTTCGCATTTTCATACCTAACTAATAACAGATTTTCCGGGTATATGGTTCGGATAAAAAAATTCTTTACGAATATTTATCTGTTCTTTTGTGTAAAAAAGAAAAAAATACGTACTTTACATCAAAAGTAAAAAAATAGTTCATCACATTTTGTATTATTATGAAGAAAATAAATTCGGTACTTATTCTCATATGCAGTTTATTCATGTTTACGGCAAACGGAGCCGGAAAACGAAATGAGTTAAAAATAGCCATTACCCCTTTACCCGCATTTATAGAAGCACCGGAAAATAACAGTCGGTTTACAATTACGCCTAAAACGACTATATATCTCTGCGACACGACCGAAGGACTCCGTAAAGCCGCTACTTATTTTTCAAACTGGAGTTCCCGTTCTTTAGGAACAAGTCTGCCTTTAAAATATTCGGAAAAAAAAATAAACAAAGGCATTGTATTAATGACCGACAACAATTTGGAAGAGGAAGAATATATACTCGATATAAATAAAAAGAGGATACACATTGCGGGAGGATCTCCGAGAGCCGTATTTTATGCATTTCAATCTCTACGGCAATTATGCCCTCCCGAAGCCGAAATCGCGGAAAAAACAAAAAAATTAACGGTACCGGGAGTTTATATAAAAGATAAGCCCGACTTTACATACAGGGGTGCCATGCTCGATGTTTGTCGCCATTTCTTTACAATCGAAGAAGTGAAACAATTTATCGATATGCTCGTTTTGCACAAAATAAATACGTTTCACTGGCACCTTTCCGATGATCAGGGATGGCGTATCGAAATAAAAAAATATCCTTTACTGACAGAGATCGGGTCTCAACGAGATGCAACCATCATAGGACATGCCATAGGAAGTACCCGTTACGACAATACTCCTTACGGAGGATATTATACGCAAGATCAGATTAAAGAAGTCGTACGTTATGCCGATGATCATTTCATTACTGTGATTCCCGAAATCGAAATGCCCGGCCATGCATTGGCTGCTTTAGCCTCCTACCCCTATTTAGGCTGTGAAGACAAAGATTACAAGGTATGCGGAACTTGGGGAGTTTTCGATGAGGTATATTGTGCGGGAAAAGATTCTACTTTCGAATTTATGGAAAACGTACTATCCGAAGTAATTGAATTATTTCCGTCAAAATACATTCACATCGGTGGAGATGAATGTCCTAAAAAAGCCTGGAAAAACTGTGCGCTGTGTCAAAAAAGAATAAAAGAACTTTCTTTGAAAAATGAAAACGAGCTACAAAGCTACTTCGTTCGACGGATCGAAAAATTCCTGAACACGCACGATCGGAAACTTATCGGATGGGATGAAATAATGGAAGGAGGTCTTTCAAAAACGTCGACTGTAATGTCGTGGAGGGGAACACAAGGTGGAATCGATGCCGCTAAAATGGGCAATTATGCCATTATGACTCCTACAAACTATTGCTATTTCGATTATTATCAAAGTAAAGCAAAAGCTTCTGAACATTTAGCCATCGGAGGATATGTTCCAGTCTCCCAGGTATATTCGTTAGACCCTTATGAAAAACTAAATGAAAATGAGAAAAAATTTATTCTCGGAGTACAATGCAATACATGGACAGAATATATACCGAATTTCAACCATTTGCAATATATGGTATTACCTCGTATGGCGGCTTTAGCAGAAGTAGGCTGGAGTTACAGCCGCAAAAATTATGATGATTTTTTGCTGCGGCTTACCCGTCTTACAAAACGTTATGATGCATTAGATTACAATTATGCCAAACACGTTTTCGAAAATCGGTAAATTGTATGATAATGTATCAAGTTATGGCACATAAATTGTATAACTTATAAAAACACCGTTATTTTACTTAAAAAAGACAAAGATAATTGTCAAAATCAGTATCTTTGAGGCAAGTTGAAAAAATAAACACTTTTACCGTAAATGCGGGATATTAAAAGCCTGTGAGAATTATGGATAAAGAAAAACAATTGATTCTCGACAAACGTTATATACGTATGGCTCTTATTTGGGCCGAAAATTCTTATTGCAAACGACGCAAGGTAGGCGCCCTTATCGTAAAAGAAAAGATGATAATCTCAGACGGCTATAACGGTACTCCGGCCGGATTTGAAAATATTTGTGAAGACGAAAACGATCATACCTACCCTTACGTACTGCATGCGGAAGCAAATGCCATAACAAAAGTAGCAAGATCGAACAACAGCAGTGAAGGAGCGACTTTATACGTAACTTCATCTCCCTGTATAGAATGTTCGAAATTGATTATACAGGCAGGGATACGCCGGGTAGTATTCTCTGAGCATTATCGGTTGCATGACGGGATCGACCTTCTTAAAAAAGCAGGTATTACGGTAGATTTCATAGAAGCGACTTAATATATGCATTCCCATATTTTTTAACCTGCTTCCTTATACCATGTATCGAAACCAAAATATAAAAAACAGAATTAGATTTCGGTAAAATGAATAAAAAAACATTAATATGGCTTCCCGTAATCATAGCGATAGCCATTATTTCAGGAATTTATATCGGCAGATATTATCATACCGTGAGCACGGTCGGGAGCGGTTTCTTTTCACCAAAAAGCAAAATCGATGCTTTGATCGACATTATAAATAAACAATATGTCGATACGGTAGATACAAAACAAATGATCGAGGATATTATGCCCAAAGTCATTGGTGAACTCGACCCTCATTCAGCTTATATCAGCGCCAAAGATCTGGAAAGTATCAACGAAGAACTCGAAGGAAGTTTCGGAGGGATCGGCATTCAATTCAGTATTCTCGAAGATACGATTACTGTAGTGAGCGTCATATCCGGAGGACCTGCTGAAAAAGTAGGAATTATTCCCGGTGACCGCATCATTGCTGTTAACGACACGGCTTTCGTAGGCGAAAAGGTAACGAATGAAAAAGTAATGAGTAAATTAAGGGGGCCCAAAAACTCCGACGTAAATCTTACCATCAAACGCGTTACAGCCAAAAAACCGCTCGACTTTACCCTCACTCGTGGCGATATCCCGTTAAACAGTCTCGACGCGTCATTTAAAATCAATGATAAAACAGGTTATCTGAAAATCAGAAACTTCGGACGTACGACATACGATGAATTCATGAATGCATTGGCAAAACTCAGAAAAGACGGTGCCGAAAAATTTATTATCGATCTACGGGGAAATACCGGGGGATATATGGAAGCTGCAATAAACATGGTAACCGAATTTTTGCCTAAAGGACAGCTCATTGTATATACCGAAGGGAAATCATATCCCAGAAATGAAGCGTATTCTAACGGAACGGGGGCATTTCAAAAAAATCAAATGATTGTTCTTATGGACGAATGGTCGGCCTCGGCCAGTGAAATCTTTGCAGGTGCAATACAAGATAATGACCGCGGGCTTATCGTGGGCAGACGTTCCTTCGGAAAAGGCCTTGTGCAACAACAAATTCCATTCTCCGACGGGTCAGCAATAAGATTAACTGTCGCCAGATACTTTACCCCATCAGGCCGCTCTATTCAGAAAGAATATAAAATGGGAGACGGAGAAGATTACAGCAAAGATCTGATGATAAGATTCCTGCACGGAGAATTCGATTCGAAAGACAGCATCAAACAAAATACCGATCTGGTATATAAAACACTCAACGGCCGTACCGTATATGGCGGCGGCGGTATTATGCCAGATATTTTTGTTCCCCGGGATACGATCGGGATTACCTCTTATTTGAATAATGTGGTAAACTCGGGTCTTATATATCAGTATGCATTTAAATACGCCGATGAAAACAGGGAAAAACTGGAATCCTTTAAAGATTACAAAGACTTGTTACGGCATTTACAAAAACAACCCCTGCTCAATGATTTTGTCAGATATGCGACATCCAAAGGTGTAAAACCAAGACCGGTTTATATCAATATTTCACGCCACATCATCAACAATCAATTACAGGCTTATATTGCACGTAACATCTTGGGCGATGAAGCTTTCTATCCCGTATTGCTCACTCATGACAATACGTTACTCAAAGCGGTAGAATTACTAAACGATAATAAAGGGTTTCCCGAAATCCCGGTAAATTAAAAATGCAAAACGAAATCGGTAAAACGAAAGAACACATAAGACAGATAATAAAGCTGTCTAAAGCCCGGATATCGGACGAACAGAGAAAAACCGAATCGGATGACATTATGAGACAATTAGAAAAACTCGATTGTTTCAAAAAAGCACATACGATTTTATTATATCATTCGCTACCCGACGAAGTAGATACTACCGGTATGATTAAACGGTGGAATAAAACAAAACAAATTATACTACCCGTAGTTTCCGGGAACGACCTAATTTTACGTCGTTATTCTCCCGAACATTTATCTACCGGTGTTTTCGGTATTCGTGAACCGGACACGAACAATGAACAAATCGATTTGTCAGAAGTCGATTTGGCCATTATCCCCGGAATCGCATTCGACAGTAAAGGAAACCGCTTAGGACGGGGAAAAGGATATTATGACCGGCTGTTACAAGAAAAAAACAGAACAACAACCATAGGAATCTGCTTCAGATTACAACTGATTGAAAGTATCCCGGCAAACACATTTGACCAGCCCATGAACAAAATCGCAACAGCAGACAAGATTTACCATTGCGACAAAACTTAAAAATTTAATAAAACGACCGACTATGGGATTAGTATATGCAGATATGAAGCTTTGTGATATCATTCTACAAGAACCTACCCTAATTCCGGTAATTAACCGTTTCGGTATTTCATTAGGTGTAGGAGATAAGAATGTACAAACCGTATGTAAGGAGAACAAACTCGATACGAACTTTTTTCTTACTATTCTGAATACATTCATCAACAAAGATTTTTTCCCCGAAAAAAAATTAAAGTCGTTCTGCGCCTCTCAGATTGTAGATTATCTGAGCAAAACAAACGATTATTACGAACATTTTCAATTGCCCAATATCGAACGGCATTTTCATTCTCTCCTTTCCCATAGCACAGGGAAAAATAACTTGGAATACATCCGACAATTTTTCGGAGAGCTGAAAAACGATCTTCTCAAACGTATCGATGAAGACAGAACCCAATGGTTTCCCGCAATAAAAAAAGCATCGGAACAATTGACGCTTTTACAACCCGACGTAAACGATTTTTCCATTGATATTTCAGAACAAAGGACCGATCCTCTGGAAGAAAAGCTCAATGATTTAAAAAGCCTTTTCATCATACACTTATCTGTAGAATGTGACGAAAATCTTTGTTATGGAGTGATATTCGCCATATATACTCTTGCGAAAGATATTAAGCAAAATAACCGCATACGCCATCGTATTTTAAAACCTTTAAGTGAAGCCTTGCAATTGGCTTCCGCTAAAACGATACGTTAAAAATGATGCATAATAAACATATTGCCATCGTATCGGCTTATTCATTGAATAATACAGGCTTGAAATATCTATTGTCCGAATTTTTTTCAGCTGTGTATATCGATATATTCAGGGATGTGAAATCTCTGATGGAACATACTCCCGAAAAATTCGATTTCTATTTTCTGAATGCAGAAAGCTATGTACTTTATTCCGATTTCTTTCTTCCGAGAAAAAACAAAGTTATTTTACTAACTACGATAAAGGATAACATATCTGCAGGAACTAATACAGCGAATCGAATAGATATATGCGCAGATACAAATCAGATTATAGAACAATTACAATCGTTATTCGAAACGGCTTGTCATCAAACGTCATCGGACTCTCACGAGCCCCTTACACCTCGCGAGAAAGAAGTCTTGCAACTGATTGCACAAGGATATATTAACAAAGAAATTGCCGATAAACTCAATATCAGTTTCAATACCGTCCTTTCTCACCGTAAAAACATCACATCGAAACTCGGTATTAAAACATTATCAGGTTTAAGTTTCTATGCCATGATGAACGGATATATCACTCCTTCGGATATCGAACAGATTTAAAAAGCAAATCATTTATTAATAAATTATCGAAAATGAAAATTCTCAGTAAAATCATGATTTCAACATTGCTTGTTTCTCTGATTTTCACAAGTCAGGTTTCAGCACAGCAAATGCTCCCCTTACCCATTGATAAAGATGTAAGGTATGGTATTCTCGATAACGGACTTACCTATTATGTAAGACATAATGAATTACCTAAAAACAGGGCAGAATTTTATATTGCACAAAAGGTCGGATCGATTCTTGAAGAAGACGACCAAAGAGGTCTGGCACATTTTCTCGAGCACATGGCCTTTAACGGAACCAAAAATTTCCCGGGAAAATCGATGCTCAATTACCTCGAATCGATCGGTGTAAAAT